>JAJYSD010000217.1 GCA_021793745.1 Bacillota bacterium | reverse complement strand
CGGGGCCCAGGAACGCTTGATCCGAAACGTGCTCCGCGTGATGCGCGAAAAGGGTTTCACCGCCCTCAATGTGGACTTTGAGCACCTCTATCCCGAGGATCGGGAGCGATATAACCGCTTCCTGCGGGCCATCGCCCCTCACCTGCGGCGCGAAGGATATCTCCTTTCCACCGCTCTGGCACCGAAGACGAGCGGGCTCCAGACCGGGGCCTGGTATGGCGGTCACGATTATGCGGAACACGGCAGGATTGCCGACTTTGTCATCCTGATGACCTATGAATGGGGTTGGTCCGGGGGACCGCCCATGGCCGTCGCGCCGATTCCTCAGGTCCGTCGGGTGTTGGATTATGCGGTCTCCGTCATCCCCCGGGAGAAAATCATGCTGGGGGTGCCGCTATACGGCTATGATTGGACCTTACCCTACCGGAAGGGAGGCGAATTTGCCCGGAAAATCGATCCGGTAACGGCGGAGGAATTGGCCCGCCGGCATCAGACAACGGTCGATTACGACGAGACGGCCCAGGCTCCCACCTTCCGGTATCGGGACGATCAGGGCAAGGATCACGTGGTTTGGTATGAGGACAAACGAAGCCTTCAGGCCAAGTTCGATCTCGTGAAGCAATACCGCCTCCGGGGTGTCAGCTATTGGGTGCTGGGGGATCGCTTCCCCGACAATTGGCGGTTGCTTCGGGAGCAGTTCCGCATTCGCAAGGCCGGATGAGCCCGACCCGCCGTAAACTGGAAAATTACTGTCCTCCCCTTCATCGCATACTAAACAAAAACCCGAGGAGGGAATCCCTTTGCGCGATGGAGATATGGAGCAAATGGATGAGCGAATGCAGACCGACGGCATGATTGACCGGGCCACGAGGAAGACGGATCAGGCGAAGGTCGAACTGCCCCATGTAGGGGAGGAGCGGGGTCCGACGCCCCGGATGGACGATGGAGCGGCGGAGGAGGGGGAGGCCCGCATGGAAGCGGCGGAGGAATTGGCCGATCCGGTTCCGGCGAAGGCCGCGGACGAGGGGGAGAAAAGGCGGCCGGATGCAGCGAGGGATGAAGGGGGCGGGTTAGGCACACTGGCGATCATTTTGTCGGTCCTTTCCTTGCTGTTGCTTCCTTACATTCTGGCCCCCGCCGGCATCGTGCTCGGCATCATCGGCAGCCGAAGGAATCGACTCGGATGGTGGGCGGTGGGCGTCGGTGCGTTGTCCCTCATCATCAATCTGGCTGCCGCTCCCTACCTGCGCCTTTACTGAAACGAACGAAGAGAAGCCGTTTTCCACCGGGGAAAACGGCTTCGGACGTTAGAGCCGGCTGGATGAATCCGCTTCGATCAGGGATGGATCAGTTCCCGCAAATCCCCTCGACGTCGGGTAATACCCCTTTGATCCATAGTTTCCAGCAGGGGAACGAGGTATTTGCGGGACGCGGGGATCCGCTTCCGGATGTCGGCGATGGACTGGGGTCCCTCCCTTCGGATGGCCTCGGTTACCTCTTGGACGGCCGAGGCGAAAACCTCCTGGTGAAGCAGGATCTCCTCGGTCAGCGGAACGACGCATCCCTTACGGATCCAATACGGCCGCAGTTCCCTCCCTACTTCCGGAGGGAGGCCCGCCTCCTCAAGCAGGGTTTTCCAGCTTGGCGGGGTAACCCCTTCCTCCTTTAACCGTTGCAGCAGGCGACGGGCTTTTTCCGACCATTCATCGGGAATCCCGGGGTTGAAGGAGGAGAGGATGAGATGTTCCCCCGATTGCCGCAGGGTGCCTTTTGCCGACCAAAAATCGAATAATCGATTGGCTTCCCGGGTCGTCACACCCCGGAGAAAACGGGAAATGACCTCTGCTTTGGGCGCCCCCTCACGCATCGGGAATTTGCGGTGATATTCCTGGAGCCAATCGATCAATCGCTGCTCCGTATCCTGAAGATGACGGGCGGAGGCAACCCGGTCGAGCATGGGAAGGATCCGCCCCGCCTGTTCCAGGTTTTTCAGGGCGGCCTTTACCGCCGGCTCCGGTTCCGTCAGATGGCGGGCCAACTCCGTCGGGCCCTGCAAAAGGTGTTCTTGCAGCGATTCCAAAATGCGCTCCTCCAGCCCGGCGGAGAGACGTTGCTCGATGATCCGGGCGGATTCCGGGCGCACCTTGTGCTTCGGGGGATAGGGGTCGATCACCTCTCCGCCGCCGACGGTGGCGGCGGGGGAGGGACGTCGCAGAATAAAACGATCGCCCCTTCCCGCCACCACCGGTTCCCTTAATCGCAAAGTGACGAAGGCTTTCTCGCCGGGTCCCCATTCCTTTCGGTCGTACAGGATGAGTTCCGCCATCGTCTCGGCGGTCCCGATCAGCAGTTTTAACGGAGCCCGCTGTTTCAAGGTGAAGTTCAGATCGGGAAGGGATTCCACCCGGACGTCCAATCGCTCGGTCACCGACCAAGCACCGGATTCCGTCAGGGTTTGCCCCCGATACAGGTGGCCGGGATCCACCAGGGTCAAGTTGAGGGCCGCCCGCTGTCCGGCATGGACTTGGGAGACGGCTTCGCCGTGTACCTGGAGCTGGCGTACCCGGACCCGCAGGTTTCCGGGAAGGATCTCCAACTCATCTCCGGCCCGGGTCGAACCCGACTGTACGGTTCCCGTCACCACCGTGCCGGCACCGCGGATTGTGAAAACCCGGTCGATGGGGAGACGAAACGCCCCCGCCGCCGGGCGGGGAGGCAACGCCTTCACCAACCGGTCCAGGGTTTGGACAAGGGAGTCCAGCCCTTCGCCCGTTCGGGAGGAGACCCGGCAGATGGGCGCCCCTTCCAACACCGTGTCCTTCGTCAGCTGGCGGAGGTCCTCTTCGATCAGCGGGAGCAGCTCAACGTCCGCCACATCCATCTTGGTCAAAACGATGAGTCCGCGGGGGATCTTGAGCATCTCGATGATTTGCAGATGTTCCCGAGTTTGCGGCATCACCCCTTCATCGGCGGCCACCACCAGCAGGGCCAGGTCAATGCCGGCCACGCCGGAAACCATCTGCCGGATGAATCGCTCATGGCCGGGAACGTCCACGATCGATACCCGATACCCGGAGGGGAGCTGAAGGGGGGCAAAGCCCGGCTCAATGGAAATGCGCCGTTCCTTTTCTTCCTTCAGTCGATCGGTATCGATTCCGGTGAGGGCCTTTGTCAGGGCGGTCTTTCCATGATCGATATGTCCTGCGGTTCCCAAAACATAATGATTCAAGGGAGTCCTTCACCCTTTCCGGGATCTTTCGTAAAAAAACTTGCAATCTGCATCAGAGGTTGTTATAATACTTATTGCATCGACCGAAAGACGGCGCAAAAACTTGCTATGCGGATGTAGTTCAATGGTAGAACACCAGCTTCCCAAGCTGGAAACGCGGGTTCGATTCCCGTCATCCGCTCCAAACAGAGACCGCTGCACGAAGGTGTAGCGGTCTTACTTTTTGAGGAGGCTGATGATGAACCAGGTCCAATATATTCGTTCGCTGTTTGCCCGGGAGGATGAGGTGCTCCGTTCCATCGCAGGCGGTTTGGCCGCCCGGGGGATGCCGCAGATTTCCGTTCCTCCCGAAACGGGGAAAACCCTGTACTTGTTGGCGAAGATGTGCGAGGCTCGGGATATCTTGGAAATCGGGGCGCTGGGAGGATACAGCACCATATGGTTGGCCCGGGCTCTGCCGAGGGAAGGGCGACTTCTTTCCCTGGAGTTGCGGGAGGAACATGCGGCCTACGCCCGGGAAAACGTGAACCGTGCGGGGGTGGGGGAGCAGGTGGAAATCCGCATCGGGGATGCGATGGAACTCCTCACGGCCCTGGAGGAGGAGGGCGCCTCCTTCGACTTCCTTTTTATCGATGCGGATAAGGAAAGGTACACGGATTACTTGGAAAAGTCGATCCGCTTATCCCGTCCCGGTGCGCTCATTACCGCCGACAATGTCCTTCGGGGAGGAAGGGTTTGTGATGAATCCGATCAAACGCCCTCAACGGAGGCGATCCGGTTTTTCAACCAGACCTTGTCCCGGGATTTGCGGCTGG
>JAJYSD010000216.1 GCA_021793745.1 Bacillota bacterium | reverse complement strand
TCTAGATTTGGAAAATCCGAAGTCATAAATGGGATCGTTCAGCGTCCGGCTGAGGAGAAAGAGGTCCACATCCAGCACCTCGGATGCCTCCTGCAATTCGCGGGTGCGGATGATGCCCAACCCGTTTCCCAGCTCGTCGCCGATCTCGTTTTGTCCCCCCTCCCCCCGGTTGGCGATCACGCTGGAGGTGCGAACCCCCCGGCCGAGGGACATCCAGGCCAACAGGGCGCTTCGCTCATCATCGGGATGGGCGCCCGTATTCATAAAACTGACGATCGTGGACAGGGGTCGAACCGCCTGCCACAAAGCCGGATCCTCCCGCTCCCCGGCCTCCGCCCCCAAGGGAGGAAGCCCCAGGGAAAGGGCCAACACAACCGCCAACAAAAGCGCCAACGTCGCCTTGCCGTTTCTTCTCATAGCACAACCCCCGATGTGAGATTCGGACATCGATCCGCCATCGCCTTCATCTATAATTAAACAAAATTCCGAAAAAGATTTCCAGATCCAGAGGGGTCTTCCCCTTCCGGAGATTTTCAGGCGATCCTTCCTTCATTTTTCCATGGGTGTCCTCACGCCACCGGTGGAGTGCCGATTTTTATGCGGTTCCAGATGAAGATATAATAAGAACAGCCCCATGGATACGCTGTTAAAACGGGCAGAGAAGCGAAAAATTTGCGGAATGGTTTGTTTTGCTTGCGTGTGACCGTCGGCAATTCCATACAGGGTGTGATCGTGATGGCGACAATCCTGATCGTTGAAGATGATGCGAAGATCAGCCGATTGTTGAAGGAACACATTGAAAAATACGGACATAGGGCAGTCATCACCGAAGACTTTTCACAGGTGCTGCAGCAATTTCAGCGGGTTGCCCCGGATCTGGTATTAATGGATGTCAATCTGCCCAAATATGACGGTTTCTATTGGTGTCGGCAAATCCGCTCGATCTCCACCTGCCCCATCCTGTTCATATCCGCCCGGGAAGGAAAAATGGATCAGGTGATGGCTCTGGAAAACGGCGCAGACGACTATATCACGGAGCCCTTTCACTATGAAGTGGTGATGGCCAAAATCAACAGCAGCCTGCGTCGAGCGTATGGAGCCTACGCAAAACCGGCGGAGCGGGTCGTGAAGGTGCAGGACCTCGCCCTGTATCCCGAGCGGTTGCAATTGTCCTTTCGCGATCAAAAAACGTCGCTAACCCATAAGGAAACCATTCTACTGGAGGCCTTAATGGAAAATCCCATGCGGGTTGTGAGCCGCGATCAGCTGTTGGAACGGTTGTGGAGTGACCATCATTTTATCGATGACAACACGTTGAATGTGTATGTGGCCCGGGTTCAAAAAAACTGGGCGAACTGGGGGTCGCGTGCGCGATTGAAACGGTAAGGGGCGTGGGCTACATGTTGAAGTGTACTTGGGGGGAAAACCCATGAGCTTGTTTTGGCGGGAACAAACCCCATTGCTTCTTTTTTATCTGATCCAGATGAGTCTATTCCCTCTGATCTATTGGCTGGAGGGCTACAACGGATGGTCGGCCCCGGCCTATTCCGTGTTCTTAAGTTTATTTCTGCTGGTTTGTTATCTGATCTATCGCTATGCCAGTCACCGCGCCTTTTACCGCTGCCTGACCCGCAATGTCGAATCCTTGGAGAGTTCGTTGCAAAAAACCGGCAACGCTCCGCTCCCCAATGCCTTCGACCAGTACGTGGAAAGGCAATTTCAGCTATACAACGGCGAAATCATCCAATAAATCAAATCGAAGAGCACATCCGTTTTATCACGCAATGGGTCCATCAAATGAAGACGCCGATCTCCGTCATTCATTTGACGGTTCAGGGGGAAGACAACCCCACATTTCGCAGCATTCAGGACGAATTGGACCGTCTGCGCAAAGGTTTGGAAATGGTGTTGTATGCTTCCCGCCTGAACCGGTTTGAACAGGATTTTCTCGTGGAGCCGATCGAACTGGTCCAGCTCGTCAAACAGGCCGTTTCGGAAAACCGCCGCCTCTTGATCGGCAATCGCTTGTATCCCGAATTGCAGGTCCCAAAAAATTTGTTCATTTATTCCGATGAAAAATGGCTGTTGTTTGTTCTCAATCAACTGATCACCAACGCCGTCCGTTATTCCTCCGGAAAGGGAAACAAGATCGCGTTTTATGCGGATCGTCAAGGTGAGAAGGCTTTCCTGGAGATTCGAGACGAGGGAATCGGGATCCCCAAGCAGGATTTGCACCGCGTTTTCGATCCGTATTTCACAGGGCAGCGGGGCAGGGAGTTTCAGGAATCAACGGGGATGGGCCTTTACCTCGTGCGCAGGATCTGCGATCAACTGGGGCATCGGGTGGAATTGGAATCGGAGGAGGGCATCGGAACGACGGTGCGCATTTTTTTCGCCAATCCCCGCCGCATCTCGCCCAAAAGTGGGGGTTGAGAAATCGACTTTCTCCATCCAGGCGGCTCTTTTGCTTTCACGCAAGAGGGCCTGTTTTATTTTTCCGACCGGTATATCCATCCATTCTCTTGCCTTACAAAAATGTAAGGAACCTTTAATCTCAATCGATGGCAGCAAAACCGGGTTCCGGTTAAAAATAAAGTGGATCGGGGGAAGCAAGTTACGAGCTGGAAGGAGAGGTTGACCCGATGCTAAAGGTGAAACAATTGAGCAAGATTTACCAGGGCAAAGTGCCGACGCGCGCCTTGTCCAAGATCAATTTGACCATCGAAAAGGGAGAGTTCGTGGGGATCATGGGGCCTTCCGGGAGCGGGAAAACCACACTTCTCAACATGGTGTCAACGATTGACACGCCCAGTTCGGGGGAAATCCTGATCAACGGCCAAAACCCGCACCGCATGAAAAAAAACCAGTTGGCGCGTTTCCGTCGCCGCCACCTGGGGTTTGTCTTTCAGGATTTTAATCTGTTGGACACGCTGACGATCGGGGAAAATATCGTACTTCCTATCACCCTCGATCGAAAAAGCGTCAAGGAAATGGAACGGAAACTGATGGAAACGGCCGGTAAGCTGGGGATCGAAAACATCCTGAACAAAAGAACCTATGAGGTATCCGGCGGGCAACGCCAGCGAGCGGCGATTGCGCGGGCCATTATCCACTCGCCGTCTCTGCTTTTGGCCGATGAACCCACCGGCTCCCTCGATTCGAAATCTTCCCGAACCGTCATGGAGACCTTTGCGAAAATCAATAAAACCGACGGCACGACCATGATGCTGGTCACCCATGATCCGCTGGCCGCCAGTTACTGTCACCGGGTGATCTTTATCAAGGATGGAGCGTTGTATAACGAAATCCATCGCGGCGATAACCGGCAATCATTCTTTCAAAAGATCATCGACATGCTGTCCTTTTTGGGAGGGAACGCCCATGACCTTTCTTCGGTTCGCCTTTAACAATGTGTACCGGAATTCCCGCGCCTATATCGCTTACTTTTTGAGCAGTTCCTTCGCCGTGATGACGTTTTTCACCTATCTGGTCTTTATCTTCCACCCGGATATTGTCAACAGCGAAATGGGCGCGATGACGAAGGCGGCGATGATCGTTGCCGCTTATATCACCTTTGTGTTTTCGTTCCTGTTCGTATTGTATTCGATCAGCGCTTTTTTAAAGGTGCGCATGAAGGAATTCGGCATTCTGACGGTTTTGGGCGCTGCCGGCAGGCAATTGAACCGCCTGATTTTTCTTGAAAACATGATCATCGGCACCGCAGCGGTCACTGCGGGGATCATCGGCGGTCTCGTCTTTTCCAAACTGTTCCTGATGGTTGGCTCCAAAGCGTTGGAAATGAAGGAATTGCCCCTGTATGTTCCGGGAAAAGCTCTGGGCATCGCCCTTTCATCCTTTTTCGCCTTGTTTCTGGCAATCTCGCTGATGACCTCTGTCATGGTTCGGCAACGCAAAGCACTCGAAATGCTGCAGGGTTCAAGCAAGCCGAAAAAGGAGCCCAAAGCTTCCTTCTGGTTGTCGATTCTGTCACTCGTCTCTTTTGCCGGCGCCTATTTTATGCTCCGACAGGAGATGGACGCTGAT
>JAJYSD010000215.1 GCA_021793745.1 Bacillota bacterium | reverse complement strand
TTCCGATCTCGCCCGATGCCGCCGGGAAAAGCGAAGCGGCCGGGGGCTGATCCACCCTCGGCCGCCGCAGGAGGCGTCCCTCGATCACTCGCCCGGCTCCAGCCAACCCACCACCAGCTCCAGGGCCTTGCGCGTTCCGTACCGAATCCCTTGCCCTACCTGATTTCCCACCTGCCCCAGCAGATTTTTTCCCGTTGAGGCAGCCTGTTGGACCTCCTCCTTTACCTGCTCCGACTCCGGCGGATCGACGGGGGGTTCGGCATCGTAAACCTGGCCCATCACAGCGATTTCTACCCGCCCGTTCTCCGGGGTGATATGTATCGCCCGGGGAGCTCCCTCTGAACCTTCCATCTCCTGAATGTTACGCTCCGCAGAGTCGATTCCTAGAAAAATCCCCACGAGAAGCATCATCGACAATGCGGTCACTTGCAGAAAAAAGCGCATGTTTCCACCTGCCTCCAGAATCCGCAAACCGGGGGTGGTCAGGGATTGTGGGGTTTGGCATCGACGGGCGTCGCCTCAAAGTGAATCTCAGCGATGGCCCTGGCCAAGGCTTCCGCCGTTCGATAAGCCTCCTCAAAGGTGTTGTCCACTCCGCCGATCTCGACCAGGATGCTCCGCGGAGAAAGGGACTGGTTGTACTCTCCGTTTCCCTGGGCGCGGCTTTTGCGGAAAACCCCCTTAGACAGCCCCGGATACAATTCTTCCAATTTTTTGTGCAGCTGACGGGAGAATTTTTCGTTTTCTTCCCAGTTATCGTTGGCGGTGCCGACGACGAAGGCGATCGTCGCATAGGGCTTTCCATGGATGTAATGGGTGGTTTTGTCTCTTCGCTTGGAATCCCGATGAACATCGATCAAATATTTCAGGTCATTGTTTTGATTCATCGCCGCCACCACCGTTTCCCTCGAAGCCTGATAAAGGCGGTTCCACTCCGCTTGAAAGGGTTTGGTATGAACCTGACTGCCGATGCCCATCTTTTCCAGCTCTTCACCCAGCCGTTTTCCGACCAGAGTGATGTTCTTTTTGTTGTCATAGGCCCGATTCGGGGATTTTTCGCCCGAAAGTTCCGGCAAGTACGATTCGGTGGCGTGGGTGTGATAGATGAACACCCGCTTGGTCTTCGCACCGCCCGCTCCGGCGGCCGGCTTCTTCTCCCCGGAATCCTCCTCGGACTCCTGGGAATCCGCCGACTTCGACGCCTCCGTGTCTTTGGCCAGCTTCTCCTCCAAATCGGGAGGCGGAGCGGATTCCACCGGGATATCCGTGTAATCCACCCCCTGCCCGGCCACGACGATTTCCGTATCAAAGAGGGCAAACCCCGGCAGTTCACGGCCGAGGAACGTCCGGGGATCCCGGGGGTCAATGCTCGTTGCCAGCTCGAAGGTCAACCGGGAAACCATCCCTTCCTTTTGCGGAATTTGCACGATGTTTCCCAGGTAGGGAATCTCCTGCGACATCACCTCCACCATCGTCTCAGCGGTCAATCCGGAGGTGAAACGGCCGATATCCGATGAACGGGAGTTCTGCTTCGCGCGCATCATCGCGAAAAAGCCGGTGAAAATGAAGATGATCGCCGTCCCCAGGAGAAGAAAGACGAACATCTGGCGAACGCGGGAACCCGACATGTTCAGCGCGGCAAACCGGTGGCGACGGTGCATCCCTCTCCCCCCTGTGAGCTTGTCTCATCACAGGTATATGTGGAGAGAGAGAATAATAGAACGGGCCGGGGTCGCCCCGCATCGCGACCGGCCTAGCGGGAGGAGCACCCCTCATCCAGCGGTATGAGCGGACACATCATCCATGGTTACCGCCTCATGCAGGGCGCAATTGAGCCCATCGGCCACCACCTTGCCGATGTCCTCCACAAAGGCGTCCACTTCCTTGGGAGTGACGATCAGGTTTTGTCCTAGAGGCGTCAACACTTCATGGATCAATTGCCGCTTTTCTTCCGGGGGAAGTCCCCCCATCAGGCCGAGGAAACGGCTTCGCAACTCCTGGGTGATCTCCTGCCCCTCCAATTCCCGCACATCCGGCGTGTTGATGGGATCCAGCGGATGACCGGTCTTCTCTTTGCTCATCTCCCGTTTGAAATACGCCATGGCCAGATTGAGCGTGTCATACACGATCGTGGCCGCATCGACCACCGTCGGAACGCCCACGGCGATCACCGGGACGCCCAGGGTTTCCTTCGTCAACGCCTTTCGCTTGTTCCCCACCCCCGCGCCGGGATTGATTCCGGAATCGGCCACCTGGATGGTGGTATTCACCCGGGTGAGGGCGCGGGAAGCCAAGGAATCGATGGCGATGACCAGGTCGGGCCGGGTCTTCTCCACAATTCCGTGGACAATTTCGCTCGTTTCGATTCCGGTGATCCCTAACACGCCTGGAGAGACGGCGCTGACCGGCCGGTAGCCCTCCTCCACCTGTTCCGGCATCAATTCAAACAGGTGACGGGTCACCATGATGTGCTTGATGACAAAGGGACCCAGGGCGTCCGCCGTCACATTCCAGTTTCCCAGACCGACGATCAGCACCTTGGCGTCGTCGGAAACGCCCGTCTCCTTCAAAAAGCGGCCGAACTCCTTGGCGAAGCGGACGGCCACCCGGTGCTGCAATTTGGAGTCCTTGCTCCGGAGGCCGGGAACCTCCAGGGTGAGGTATGTACCCGGCTTTTTCCCCAGTTCCCGGGCCCCCTCCTCATTCTCCACCCAAATCCAGCTGACGCGGATATCCCGCTCCTCATCTTCCTCCATGCGCACCCCGGGTATCCCGCTGCCGTCTGTCCGCTTTTCGAGGGCGAGATCATGGGCCTCCCGGGCCAGGTCCGTCCGCACCTGGAAGGAACCCGTGTCGAGTCCCCTTCCCTCCGCCGACCGCTTTCCTTCCGACTCCCACAACATCCCCGACTTCATCCCCTTTTCTCCAATTATTCCCCATTGTTGCCCTCCGGCGGGACAGTTTATTCCTATTCCTTGCTTTTTCATATCCTCCGTGCTAAAATCATGAATGTTGCTCAACGAGGACGCACCTTATGACCCGGGAGGTGAAAGAATGCCCAACATCAAATCGGCAAAAAAGCGGGCCAAGACGAACGAAAAGCGGCGCCGCCTCCGGGCTGCCCAAAAATCCGCCATGCGGACGGCGGTGAAGAAATTTTTGGCGGCCGTTGAACAGCAGGACAAGGAACAAGCGCTTCCTCTGCTGCGCGAAGCGACCAAAAAGCTGGACAAAGCCGTAACCAAGGGCCTGATCCATAAAAATAAAGCGGCTCGCCAAAAATCCCGCCTCATGAAAAAATGGAACGCCCTTCAAGGTTGAGTATCCCTACGGATCAAGATTGAAGGTGCTCCTTCTTGCTCGAGTCAGCCGGACGAATTCCGTGAGCGTCTCTACCTACAGGCGATGTTCGTTCCAGCTCGATTCCGAGGAGGGGAACTGCCCAAACGCGACAAAGCGCGGGACCTTACAAGCTTACAAGGTCCCGGGCTTTGTCGTGGACGGCCTCGTTCCTTCTACTGCGAACCTTCCTCATCCAGCGCACGGCTTGTCCGATGCACCACTCCGAGACAGCGGGCCACCAGCCGGCCGGATTCCGTAGTGACGGTCATGTCGTAAAAGCCCGCCCGGCGGGTCAAATGGCTCTCCTTCGCTTCGGCATACAACCGCTCCCCCGCTTCAGCCGCCGCCATAAATTGAATCGACCCATGGGTAGCCAGGGCGATCCGCCCGTGGGAATTGCTGGCCACCGCAAAGGCATAATCGGCCAAACTGAACAAGAGTCCCCCATGGGGTGTTCCCGCGAAATTAAACAGATCCTCCGTCAGATCCACGGCAACCTTCGCATAGCCCGGCTCTGCGTGGAGCAACTCAAACCCCATCCGTCGGGCAAACGGATCCCGGCGGAACCGCTCCACCCGGTGCCGTGGAAGGGCGCCCCGTCCCATCACCGCCGTCCCTCCCCTTCCATCATCCATCACACGGCTTAAACCATCCGGGGAACCAGCCCCATCGCGTCCCTCATCTTCGTCAACGTTTCTCAGCCATGAAA
>JAJYSD010000214.1 GCA_021793745.1 Bacillota bacterium | reverse complement strand
ATGATGCCGGGAATCAGCACGGTCTCCCCGTCGCAGAGGGCGTCCACCTCCAGCTCTTTCCCCCTGAGATAGCGGTCGATCAGCACCGGATGTTCCGGATTCACCTGGACCGCCTCCTCCATGTAGGAGCGGAGCTCTCCGGGGCTGTGGACGATCTCCATCGCCCGTCCGCCCAGCACGTAGGAGGGGCGGACCAGCACCGGGAATCCCAGGGCTTCCGCTTTCTCCAGCGCCTCCTCCACCGATGTGACCGCCGCGCCGGGAGGCTGGGGAATGCCCGCTTCCGCCAGCAGCCGCTCGAACTTCTCCCGATCCTCCGCCCGATCGATCGCTTCCAGCGGCGTGCCCAGGATGGCAATCCCCTCCCGGGCCAGTTCCCGGGCCAGATTGAGGGCGGTCTGGCCGCCGAACTGGACGATGACGCCCACGGGGTTTTCCTTTTCGATCACGTGGAGCACGTCCTCGATGTACAGGGGTTCGAAGTAGAGCCGGTCGGAGATGTTGAAATCCGTGGAAACCGTCTCCGGATTGTTGTTGATGATCACCGCCTCATATCCCGCCTTCCGGAGGGCGTGGATCGCGTGCACGGTGGCGTAATCGAATTCGATCCCCTGCCCGATGCGGATGGGGCCCGAACCCAGGACGAGGACGGTCGGCTTTCTCCCCTTGATCCCCTCGTCCTCCCGTTCATAGGTGGCGTAATAGTACGGGGTGGCGGCGTCAAACTCGGCGGCGCAGGTATCCACCCTCTTGTAGACGGGCCGGATGTCCAGGTCCCGGCGCAGCGAGCGGACCGCCTCCTCCGTGGTCCGGCACAGGCGGGCGACGGCTCGGTCGGTGAATCCCATCCGTTTCGCCTCCCGCAGAAGGTTGGGAGTAAGTTCCCTCTGCTGCGCCAATCGGCGTTCCATCTCCACGATTCCTTCGATCGTGTGCAGGAAAAAGGGATCGATTCCGGTGAGCCGGTGCGCCTCTTCTCCGCTTCCGCCCCGGCGGAACCACTCCGCCAGGAGGAAGAGACGTTCATCGTCCGGCTCCTTCAGCCGCCGCTTCAGCTCCTCATCGGTCAAAAGCTCCGCCGACTCGAGAAAGAGATGGTCCGCTCCGATCTCCAGGGAACGCAGGGCCTTCAGGAGGGATTCCTCCAGGGTGCGGCCGATGGCCATCACTTCCCCCGTGGATTTCATCTGGCTCCCCAATTTGCGGTTGGCCGAGGAGAACTTGTCGAAGGGCCAGCGCGGGATCTTGCAGACCACATAGTCGATGGTCGGCTCGAAACCGGCGAAGGTCCGGCCGGTCACCGGATTCTTCAGCTCGTCCAGGGTGTAGCCGATCGCGATTTTGGCGGCAATCCGGGCGATCGGATATCCGGTGGCCTTGGAGGCGAGGGCACTGGACCGGCTGACCCGGGGATTCACTTCGATGACGTAATACCGGTCGCTTTGGGGATCCAGGGCGAACTGGACATTGCAGCCGCCGCGAATGTCCAGGGCGCGGATGATGCGCAGGGCGGCGGAACGCAACCGCTGGTGATCCCGATCCGACAGCGTCTGCGTGGGGGCGACCACGACGCTGTCCCCGGTATGAACGCCCACGGGGTCCACGTTTTCCATGTTGCAGACCACGATGCCGTTGTCGGCGGCATCCCGCATCACTTCGTATTCGATCTCCTTGTAGCCGGCGATGCTTTTCTCGATGAGGCACTGGCGGATGGGGCTGTACCTCAACCCGTTCTCGGCGATCTCCCGGAGCGCTTCCTCGCTGCCGGCGATTCCCCCGCCGGTTCCGCCCAGGGTGTAGGCGGGGCGGACGATGACGGGATACCCGACGCCGTCGGCAAAGCGAAGGGCCTCCTCCACCGATTGGACGATGACGCTGTCGGGCACCGGTTCCCCCAACTCCTCCATCAGGGCCCGGAACTGCTTTCGGTCCTCCGCCCGGATGATGGCGGCGAGATCCGTTCCCAAAAGGCGAACTCCTTCCCTTTCCAAAATGCCCCGTTCGGCCAGTTCCACCGCCAGGTTGAGCCCCGTCTGACCTCCCAGGGTGGGCAGGAGGCCGTCCGGCCGCTCCTTGCGGATCACCTGGATGAGAAAGTCGGCGGTGAGGGGTTCGATGTACACCTTGTCCGCCATGTGGGTGTCGGTCATGATCGTGGCCGGATTGCTGTTGACCAGCACCACCTCCACCCCTTCTTCCCGCAGGGCCTGACACGCCTGGGTTCCGGCGTAATCGAATTCGGCGGCCTGTCCGATCACGATCGGACCGGAGCCGATCACCAAAACCTTTTTCAAGCTCGGATCCTTAGGCATCGGTCTCCTCCTTCCGACGGCGGCGGTCCATCAGCCCCAGAAAACGGTCGAACAGCAATTCGGAATCCCCGGGGCCGGGGGCCGCCACCGATTCCTCCTTCACCGCAAATCCGTGGTTTTCCAAGGCGTCGGTCAGCACCTCCTGGTACCCGGTCATCCCCGTATGGAAGAGGACCTCCCCCTCGGCGCTGAAGGACGCTCCCTCAAACAGTGTTCCGTCCTCCAATAACCAACGGGCCTGCATCGCGATTGCCTCCTTTTCCTCCATCATCTCAACCCCAACCCGAGACCGTCCCAGACGACGCGGCCCGCCACCAGGGTGAGAACGGGCCATCCCTTGACCCGCCAGCCGGCGAAGGGGGTGTTCCGTCCCTTGGAGAGAAAGGCGTCCGGATCGATCGCCCGCTCCTCCTCCAGATCGATCACCGTCAGATCGGCGTCGCCCCCCACGGCCAGCTCCCCCCAGGGAAGGCCGAACAACCGGGCCGGACGGCGGGTCAAGAGATCCGCCAGCCGCCCCAGGGAAATTTGACCCGTCAGCACCAGATGCGTGTAGAGCAGGGGAAAAGCCGTCTCCAGACCGACGATGCCGAAGGGCGCCCGCTCCATTCCTTCCCCTTTTTCTTCCGGGGTGTGGGGCGCGTGATCGGTGGCGATGATATCGATGGTTCCATCCTGCAGCCCTTTGATCAGGGCCGCCCGGTCGCGCCGGGTGCGAAGGGGCGGATTCATCTTGTAATCGGGATCCGGTCCGGGAATGTCTTCGTCACACAGGAGCAGATGGTGGGGCGTCACCTCGGCGGTCACCCGCTGTCCGCGGCGCTTCGCCTCGCGCACCAGACGGACCGAATTGGCGTCGCTGATGTGACAAACGTGATAGTGAACCCCGGCGGCTTCCGCCAGAAGGATGTCCCGGGCGACATGGACCGATTCCGCTTCCCCCGGAATACCCCTCAGCCCTTGATTGGCCGCGAAATCGCCGTCGTGAACGGAACCGCCGGCGGCCAGGGAATCGTCTTCGCAGTGGGCCACCAGCGGCAGGCCGAGGGAAGCGGCCATCCGCATCGCGTCCCTCATCACCCGGCTGTCCTGGACGCCCACGCCGTCGTCGGAAACGGCGACGGCACCCGCTTCCTTCAGGGCGGCCATGTCCGTCAGTTCCCGTCCGCGTTCGCCCCGGGTGATTGCCCCGATCGGAAGGACGCGCACCGCACCCTCCCGCTCGGCCGTTTCCCGGATGCGGCGAATCACCTCCGGACTGTCCGCCACCGGACGGGTGTTGGGCATGCAGGCCACGGCGGTGAACCCGCCCCGGGCCGCCGCCCGGGTTCCCGTGGCGATCGTCTCCTTCCATTCAAACCCGGGCTCCCGCAGGTGGACGTGCAGGTCGATCAGTCCGGGCAGAACCAGCCGACCCCCGAGATCGATCACTTCGCTTCCGGATCGGGGAAGGTCGCTGCCCATCGCCGCGATGCTGCCGCCTTCCACCCGGATGTCCGCATCGGCGAGATCGCCCGTGGCCGGATCCAGAAGGCGACCGTTTTTGAGGAGCACCGCTTTCATCCCCTTTCGCCCCCTCCCATCGCCCATTCCAGCACGGCCATCCGCACCGGCACGCCGCAGGCTATCTGCTCGGAGATTTTGGAACGGGGGTGTTCCACCAGCTCATCGGCGATCTCCACTCCCCGATTGACCGGTCCCGGATGCATGATGACCGCGTGGGGCTGCATGCGGGCAAAGCGCTCCATCGTC
>JAJYSD010000213.1 GCA_021793745.1 Bacillota bacterium | reverse complement strand
ATCTGAGGACCAATCCCAATACGAAGACGACGATCACCCAGATCAACCGCCGGCGCAATTCGCCCAGGTGTTCCGTCACAGGTTGAGTCTGTTCTTCCATGGTCCAACCATCCCTCACGACAAAGGTCACAGGCACGGCACCCGTGTCATGGGTGCCGCGATATGAAAAAACATGCCGGACAATCCGCTTCCGGCAAGGAAACCGGTTCCTTTTTCACCAACCTAATTTTTGTGCGCCTCATCCATTTCCCGGGCCGTCTCCGATTCCTCATCCACCGGAAACTTCTTCAAGAAATAGATCAACGTCTGCAGCTCCGTGGTCAGGTCGATGTGGTGGATCCGGACGTTGGGCGGCACATTCAGCCGCGCCGGAGTAAAGTTGAGGATGCCGCGGATCCCCGCTTCGACGATTTGATCCGCCGTCGCCTGGGCGACGCTGGCGGGCACTGTCAAGATGACCACTTCCACATTGTGCAGTTCCGCCACTTCTTTGAAACGATCCATGGACAACACCGGGATGCCGTCCACCTCGGTGCCGATCTTCGCCGGATCGTTGTCAAAACCGGCGACGATCTTCGTGTTGTGGCTCCGGTAGAAATTGTAACGGAGCAGGGCGGTCCCCAGGTTGCCGACGCCCACCAGTACCACATTGGTCACTTCATCCTGCCGCAGAAAGTCGCGCAGAAACTGGAGCAGGTAATTGACATTATATCCATATCCCTTCTTGCCCAACTCGCCCAGGTAGGAAAAATCGCGACGAATGGTGGCCGGATCGATCTGCAACGCCTCGCTGAGCTGGGCGGAGGAAACGCGCTTTTTTCCGATCGCGTGCAATTTCTCCAGATACCGATAATACAAAGGCAATCGTTTGGCGGTTACTTGAGGGATTTTTTGATCTTCCATCGCATGCCTCCATGTCGACGGTCCCTTTGACCGCGTGATTTTTTATATCAGGGGTTCGCCTGCCTCACGCGTCCGCCCCGTCGCGTTCGAATTCCGCAATCTGTTACCTTCTTCACAAATTCATCTTACAATGAAATCCCAGTTTCCGACAAGTGAACGAGGGGGCGCGTCGGCTCAGCAGGAATGGAGCAATCCGCCATGGCCCAGGATCACCACATCGTCCCGGGTGATTTTTTCCCCGGCCAATATGCGGGGCAAGAAGTGGTCGAAGGAGGTATAGGGATCGTGAAGGACGCATCCCGGCAATCCCAAAATGGGGATTTGCCGGTAATAGGCGATCATCAGCATCGTTCCCGGCAGGATCGGCGTGCCGTAGGTGATAATCTCCGCCCCCAAAGAGGCGATCGCCCCGGGAGTCCGGTCGTCGGGATCGACGGACATTCCGCTGGTCACCAGGACCATGTCCACCCCTTGATCCACGAAGGCCCGGATCTGATCCCGGATCATCCCCTTGTCGTCGGTGGCGAAGGTTTGGCCCACCACCGTCGATCCGTACTTCTCCACCTTTTCCCGCACAACCGGCCCAAAACGGTCTTCGATCCGCCCGTGATAAACCTCGCTTCCGGTGGTGACGACGCCGACCCGATGCGGCCGAAACGGCACCACCTCCACCACCGGCCGTTCCCGCCCGGCGGCGATCTTCTCCACCTCCCGGATCGACGCTTCGGGAAAAACGAGGGGAATCACCCGGGTCGCCGCAACGGTCTGCCCCTTTTCCACCGGCGTGTAGGTTCGGAGTGTCGACAGCGCCACCTGCTCCACCCGGTTGATGGCCGTCACCGCCTCCACGTCGATCCGGAGCAAACCCTGCACCTCTGCGACCAGATTGACCTTCCCTTCCTTGGGATCGGTCCGGGCGAGATGGGGGCCGGCGGCGGACCGGGCAATCCGTTCCGCCGCCTCGTCCTCATGCAATTCCCCCTCGGCCAGCTCCAGCACGTAAACATGTTCCTTGCCGATCCGGAGCAGCTCCTCGATATCCTCCTCGCGGATCCGATGCCCTTTGCGGAATCGGGGTCCCTTGTATTTCCCCGGATCGATCACCGTCAAATCGTGAGCCAGCACCAACCCCACCGCTTCGCCGACAGGCACTTCCTTCAAACGGCTTTTCATCTCCGAGCCTCCCCCGCGCTTTCTCATTTTCGGATATCGGATTTATTCCCCCTGCGCCCACCGAAAAAACGGAAACCGCTGAAGGGGTAGCCCCCTGTCCCTCGATCACGATCCGAATCGAGTCCATCTGGCCTTTAACCCTCGAAACGCGAAAAATCGACGGCCGCCGGCGATGGGTGTCATCCGGAGATGCTTTTGCGAAAGGAAAGGGTCATCGACGGCGTAATCAGACCGTCCAACGGCTGATCATGCTCCTCCGGAAAGACGGTTGAGACCAGCTGAAAGGAATAGGCGACGCCGATCCGATGGAAGGGCCCCGGACAGCGGGAGAAAAAGCGATCGTAATAACCGCCGCCGTATCCGAGCCGGTATCCCCGCTCGTCAAAGGCGACCCCGGGCACCACCACCAGGTCGATGGCCTCGGGGGATATCCGCGCCGACTCCCGCTCAAGCGGCTCCGGGATCCCGTAGGCCCCCGACACCAGGGGCTCCTCCCTCTCCACCCGGTAAAAGGCGAGGGATTTGGTCACCGGATCCGCCTTGGGGAGGACCACCCGCTTTTCCGCCGACCAGGCATCCTCCATCGCCGGCCGGATATCCACTTCCTTTCGGAAGGGGTAGTAGAACAGGATCGTCCCCCCTCCCTCAAAGGCCGGATGAGCCACCAGCCGCTGACAGACGGCCAAGGATTCCCGACGCACTTCGTCCGGGGAAAGGGACTCCCGCATGTCCAGGATGCGCCGGCGAAGTTTCCGTTTTTGTTCCGACATGATCCGCTCCGCCTCTTTTGCTCGAACTGCCCGCCCTCCGCTCGATCGGGAAACGGCGATGCAAAGGACATCACCGTCGGGGCCAGCATCTCATATACCGGCACCGGGCGGGTGCACGCTTCTCACTCGGGTACGACAGCGTTATTATTATAATTGTACACCAACCACCGCATCCGGAAAATCGCCCCGTATGAACGAACCGTGACGCTTGTCCCCTTCGCCGGTTCCCGACGGGATCGGCACCGACTGAAAACCGATACGGGAGGAAAACGCTTTATGATTCTGCTGCAAGTCCATCAAGTCTTCAAATCCTACGGTGCCGATCCGGTATTGGAGGCGGCCAGCCTGCAGGTGAAGGAGAAGGAGCGGGTCGGTTTGATCGGCGTCAACGGTGCGGGGAAATCGACGCTGCTCAAAATCATCGCTTCGCAAATCCCTCCCGATCGCGGGAAAGTTTCCATCGCCAAAAAAGCCCGGATCGGTTATCTGGCCCAGGACAGCGGCCTCGATTCGGAACAGACCGTCTGGGAGGAGGCCCTCACGGTCTTTGCCGATCTCAGGGAAATGGAAAGCCGTCTGCGCCGACTGGAACAGGCGATGGGAGACAAGGCCCTGTTGGAGGATGGGGAACGGTACCCGCAGCTGCTGGAGCGTTATGCCTCATGGCAGGAAGCCTATGAACGGGCGGGAGGGTTTCAATACGAAGCCCGCATCCGCGGAGCCCTGCACGGACTCGGCTTGGCCGGCATCGACTGGCATCAAACCCGCGTCTCCGACCTCAGCGGCGGACAGAAAACCCGGTTGGCCCTGGCCAAGCTGCTCCTTCAGGAACCGGACCTCTTGATTTTGGATGAACCGACCAACTACCTGGACATGGATGCCCTCGCCTGGTTGGAGCAAACCCTCGCAGCCTACCCCGGCGCTTTGCTGGTCGTCTCCCACGACCGCTATTTCCTGGACCGCTTCGTCGAAACCCTTTACGAAGTGGAACGGGGGCGCGTGACGCGTTACCCGGGGAATTACACCGACTTTGTCCGGCAAAAGGCCGAGTGGATTGCCCGCCAGGAAAAACAATACGAGGAACAGCAGGCGGAAATTCGCCGGATGGAGGACTTTATCCAGCGCAACATCGCCCGGGCATCCACCGCCAAACGGGCCCAGAGCCGGAGAAAAGCCCTGGAGCGAATGACCCCTGTGGAGCGGCCGCCCAAGGAGGGACCGCCTGCCGCCA
>JAJYSD010000212.1 GCA_021793745.1 Bacillota bacterium | reverse complement strand
CCCCCCTGATTTCGGGGGCGGGTACGATCCTCGGGGATGCCGGAGAGAGGGTCCAGGACCTTTCCAACCGCGGAGCGGAAGGCCGGCGACGTCCTGAAAAAGCCCCTCACGGGCGAATCGACGGACGCAGGTCCAAACACATCAGCGGCAGCATGCGTCCCGGAATGGCCGTTGACGGAACCTCCCCCACCCGCTCGGCTCCCATCGCCCGATAAAAGGGCTCCGCATGGGGATCGCTGTGAATGAGAATCCGGTCGGCTCCCCGGACTTCCGCCGTCCGGACCGCGTGAAGCCACAGGGCCCGCCCGTACCCCTTTCCGATATCGGCGGGTTCCACAAACAGGAAGGACAGCTCCTTGACGGCACCCTCGCCGGTCAGCTCGTAAAATCCCCGGATCCTCCCCTGATCCTCCAGGACAAAAACCCTTCCCTCGGCAATATTTTCCGGAGAAACCCTCAGGGGCTTGCGGCACTGCGCCATAAATCGATCATCGTATCCCCAGTGCGCTTTGGAGCGAAAAGCCAGTTCGCTCAGCTGCGGCGCCTCCTCCGGCTGCGCGGGACGAATCCTGATCCCGTCCTGCATCCATGAATCCACCTCCGAGCCTTTCCTTGCAAAGGGATTCCGAAAACGTGCCTATAGTTTCTTCCCCGCGTCGAGCGGTGGCCAAACCACCTCAAAACGATCCCATCCGCACCGTTTCAGAAGGGTCGTTCAAGGGTAGGAACGAAGAAGTGATAGAAATCACGAAATCATCACCCTGGATTATGAACAAGGAAGGAACAATGGAGGGATCACCATGACCAGCCCGATCAATCGCCAAATTCGCCTCGTCCGCCGGCCGAAAGGGATGCCGGATGAGTCCTGTTTCCAGATGACCGAAGAAGCGATCCCCGAACCCCGAGAGGAGGAGGTGCTGGTCCGGACCCTGTATCTGTCGGTCGACCCCTACATGCGCGGCCGCATGAACGAAGGAAAGTCCTACGTCCCCCCCTTCCCCCTCGATGAAGTGATCGTCGGCGGGGTCGTCGGTGAGGTGGTCCGCTCCCGCCACCCCGACTTTGCCAAAGGGGATTTCGTGGTCGGCCAACTCGGATGGCAGGATTACTCCGTCGCTCCCGGCAAGCACCTGACCAAAATCGATCCCGATCTGGCGCCCATCACCACCGCCCTGGGCATTTTGGGCATGCCCGGCTTGACCGCCTATTTCGGCATGGTGGACATCGGCAAGCCGAGGCCCGGTGAAACGGTGGTGGTCTCCGGAGCCGCCGGAGCGGTGGGGAGCGCCGCCGGGCAGATCGCCAAGCTCCACGGATGCCGCGTGGTCGGCATCGCCGGCTCGGAGGAAAAGACCCGGTATATCACGGAAGAGCTGGGCTTCGATGCGGCGATCAACTACAAAACCGTCCCCGACATGAAAAAGGCCCTTTCGGAAGCCTGCCCGAAGGGAGTGGACATCTACTTTGACAACGTCGGTGGAGACATCACCGACGCCGTCTTGACCAGGATCAATTACCAATCCCGCATTGTCCTCTGCGGCCAGATCGCCCTGTACAACCTGGAAAAGCCCGATGTGGGGCCCCGGAACTTCACCCGCCTGCTGATCAACAGCGCGACGATGAAGGGATTTATCGTCTCCGACTACGCCGACCGCTTCCCCGAGGGGATGAAGCGGTTGGCCGAGTGGGTGTCCCAGGGAAAGCTGAAGTACCGGGAGACGATCATCGAAGGGCTGGAAAACACCCCCCGGGCCTTCCTCGGCCTGTTCCGGGGCGAAAACATCGGCAAGCAGTTGGTCAAGGTGGCCGATCCGCAGGGGTGAGGATCCACCGTCAGGCGAGGGAATCCATCTCCCTCGCCCTTTTCAGACCCCCATCGGGCTCGACCCATCCGATCTGCAGAAACGGAGATGGAAATCACTTTGACGGGAAAGAAACCGGTGGTTGTGCTGGGGTTGGTCACGCCCCTCTGTGTCCTGGGCGATTCCATGCTTTATATCGTTCTGCCCATATACTGGAAGGAAGGGGGAATCGGTTCCCTGTGGGAAGTGGGGCTGATCCTGTCCGACAATCGGTGGATCCGCCTGCCGATTCACCCGCTGGTCGGACGGATGTATCAAAAAATCCCCCTCGGCACGGGGATCTTCCTCGCCGTCCTTTTAGGCAGTTTGACCACCGTCGGATACGGCTTTGCAGAGGGCCTGGTGGCGTGGTTGCTCCTCCGCTCCCTTTGGGGCGCAGCGTGGTCCCTGCTGCGGATCGGCGGTTATTATGCGGTTATCCGCGCCGCGGGCGGGCAGAATCGGGGGGAATGGATGGGGACCTACAACGGCTTGTACCGCTTGGGAAGCCTCGTCGGAATGGCGGCGGGAGGCGTATTGGGGCCCTGGATCGGACTTCGGGACACGTTGCTGCTGTTCGGATGCCTCTCCCTGATCGGCATCCCCTTCCTGCTCCTCTCCTTTCCCTCCGAAAAAAGGGGTGAAATGGCGGCAAAAAAAGGGGATTTTGCGTCACCCCCTCGGAAAAGAACGCGTCTTTCCCCTTTTGTTCAGCGTTTTTTGGGTGTCCCTGGTTTTTCAGGGGATTCTCCCGTCTACGTTGAGCGCCTTCATTCTCCTGTTCGGTGAAACGGTAACCCTCCTGGGCTTCACCCTGGCCGCCACCGCCTGGTCCGGAATCCTTCAGGGCGCGCGATGGGGGTGGGAACCGTTCTTGGCGGGGCGGATCGGCCGCTGGTCGGACGGTCCGACGGGAAGGATTCCTTTGTTTGTAGGTTCCCTCATCGTTGCCGCCGCAGGATGGCTGTTGATATCGATCATTTTGCCCTTTCCGCTGTGGGTGGCGGCAATCCTCCTGGTGATGCTGACCGGAACGTCCCTCACCACCCTCTCCGACGCCCTGGCCGCCGATGAAGCGGTCCGCACCCGCAGCGATTCCCTGTTGCCCTTAGCCGCCTTGGCCCAGGACCTGGGAGCGGCGGCCGGGCCGGTCCTGACCTATTTGCTCCTGGAATCCGGAGCGGATCTCTGGGGGATATACGCGGTCGCCGCCGCGGGCTTCGCCGGGATAACCGGATTCTGGCACCGGGTCGATCCGGCGACGGTACAGGGGGGCGGCGGGTCCCATGCCGCATCCGTCTGCGCTGCCGTCCCGGTCGAAAAGGATGTTCTTCAGCGTAAGGAGCGAAGACCGTGAAGAGGATCGGGAAGATCGAAAGCTGCACGCGCAAGGGAAGCGGCGATTGGAACGAAGACGGGCTGATCCTCCATCCGCCCGCGCGCCTGTTCGGAGTGGTGGACGGGGCGACCGGGATGGATCCCGTCCGGGATCCCCTCGGACGGAGTGCCGGCCGCATCGCCATGGAGACGGTGGTGAGCGCCTTCCTGGAGGGGGGTGACGCCCCTTCCCTTCGCACCCTCACCCTGGAGGCCAACCGGAAGCTCCGGACCCTCATGCAAAAATATGGGGTGGATGTCTCCGATCCGTCCCGCTGCTGGAGCGCAGCCCATGCCGTGGTTCGATTCCGGGGGGATTGGGAGTTGGAATGGGTACAAAGCGGTGACTGCAAGATTTATGCGGTGAGCCGGGAGGGGGACGTCAGGGCGCTGGCGGAGGACCGCGTCAAGCCCCTGGATGATCGGGTCCTCTCCCGCTGGGTGGAGGAATTCGGTCAGAGCCGGCCGGGGGGGTTTCTCCCGGAACCGATCCGCGAAGACCTGCGGAAAAACCGCGCACGGGGAAACCGACCGGGGGGCTATCCCGTGATCAACGGGGATCCCGCCCTAAAGGAACATTTGCAGTCAGGAACCCTATCCCTCAAAGGTCTCTCCTTCCTCCTGCTCGTCACCGACGGCATGGATCCCCGGCAGGGGGATGAGGCGGCGTGGGTCCGAAGGATTGGACGGGAAGGATTGGGGACGACGATGGAAAGCCTCTGTCGGGAGGAACGGGAAGATGAGGCGTGCACACGGGTGCCCCGGTTCAAGGTCTCCGACGACAAAACGGGATTGCTGATTCGGTTTCACGGGTAATTCTGCCGCTTGCCAAGGAATTGGATCCCTCCCCCGCATTTCGCAAAATCCCGG
>JAJYSD010000211.1 GCA_021793745.1 Bacillota bacterium | reverse complement strand
GAAGAGCTGCAGGTCATCCCCAAATGGGGCCCCCGCCTGGTTGCCCTGCTGGAAGCCCGGGGATGGATCCGGTAGCATCGGCGGCAAAGTGCCGGTTGTGCCCGCGCGACGGAGTCAGGAAAAGACGAGGTGAAGGAACATGGCAGGAAGGATCGACGTGGTGGGACTGGGGCCGGGGGATGAAAACGGAATTCCCCTCGGCACGCTGCGCCTCCTGCGCGGAGCGGATCGCCTTTGGCTGCGCACGGAGAAACATCCCGTGGTCCGCTGGTTGCGGGAGGAGGGCATTTCCTTTCAGACCTTCGATCATCTTTACGAGAAGCATGCCGACTTCGAATCCGTCTACGAGGCGATCGCCGAATCGCTGCTTGAGGAGGCGGCATCCGGCGCCTCCCCGGTTTATGCCGTTCCCGGCCATCCCATGGTGGCGGAGCGGTCGGTGCAGCTGCTCCTGGCCCGGGGAGCGGACCGAGGGGTGAAGGTCGATGTGAGAGGGGGCGGCAGCTTCCTCGACGCGGCCTTTGCCCGCCTGGGCATCGACCCGGTGGAGGGCTTCGCCCTGTTGGACGGAACCGACCTGGACGCCTCCCGGATCGATCCGCGCCTCCATTTGATCATCGGACAAGTGTACGACCGCATGGTCGCCTCCGATGTGAAGCTGGCACTGATGGAGGTTTTTCCCGACGAATACCCCATCACCGTCGCCTCCTCCCTCGGAGTGGAGGGAAGGGAACGGATGAGCCGCATGCCCCTCTTCTCCCTGGATCAAGACGGGGAGTTCGATGACTGGACGCTGGTTTACGTCTCCCCGGCCGAAGACTCCGGCATCCTCCGCCGGCGGTTCGACACCCTGACGGAGGTCATCGCCCACCTGAGGGGGCCGGAGGGCTGTCCCTGGGATCGGAAACAGACCCACCAGAGCCTGCGGAAATACCTGCTGGAGGAGGCCTACGAATTTTTGGAGGCGGTCGGGGAGGAGGATGTGGAGGCGATGGCCGAAGAGCTGGGGGATATCCTGCTTCAGGTGGTCCTCCACGCCCAGATCGCCCGGGAGGAAGGATACTTCGATATCCGGGATGTCGTCGGCCTGCTGACGGAGAAGCTGATCCGCCGCCATCCCCATGTGTTTGGGGAAGACCGCGCCTCGGACGCCGAGGATGTGAGGGAAAAGTGGGAGGCGATCAAGGAGCGGGAGCGGGCGGAGAAGGGACGCCCGCAGGCGGAATCCCTCCTGGACGGGGTGCCGCGGTTTCCTGCCCTCCTCCAAGCGACGGAGCTGCAGAAGCGGGCCGCCCAGGTGGGGTTTGATTGGTCCCGCCGGGAGGATGTCCGCGACAAGTTGCTGGAGGAACTGGAGGAACTGTTCCGGGCCGACGCTTTCGAAAAGAGGGAGGAGGAGCTGGGGGATCTGCTGTTCTCCGCCGTCGCCCTGGCCCGGTTCTTTGAAGTGGATGCGGAGCAGGCGCTGTTGACCGCCTGTCGCAAATTTATCCGCCGATTCCGCTTCGTGGAGCAGCGGGCGGCGGAGGCGGGGGAGCCGGTGGAATCCTTTTCCCTCGAGAGGCTGGACGCCTGGTGGGATGAGGCCAAACGTCGGGGGTTCTGAAAACACGGCCGAAACTTATAGACGATTTTTTCCAAAGAAAGCAGGAGTTTCTCTCTCCATCCCGAAACAATATCCCATAGACCACCGATTAAGGAGGTGAAAGGCTCGCTGCGGGAAGATCGGACTTCCGGCGGCGGGCCGTGGGGATGAACAAACAGGAATTGATCAGTCGGATTGCCAAGAAGAGCGGCATGGCCAAAAAGGATGTCGAAACGGTGATCAACGGCTTCCTGGACGAGGTTTCCGAAGCCTTGAGCGCCGGTGAAAAGGTGCAGTTGATCGGTTTCGGCACCTTTGAGGCCCGGAAGCGGTCCGGACGGAAGGGGCGGAATCCCCAGACCGGTGACGTGATGCAGATTCCCGAATCGACGGTACCCACCTTCCGGGCGGGGAGCCGTCTGAGACAAGCGGTGAAATGATGCGGCTGGACAAGTACTTGAAGGCATCCCGACTGATCAAGCGACGCACCTTGGCCAAGGAGGTTTGCGATCAGGGACGGGTCCTGGTCAACGGCCGCACGGCCAAAGCCGGAACGACGGTGGATGTGGGCGATCAAATCACCATTCGATTCGGCCATAAGCAGGTGACGGTCCGGGTCGAATCCCTGGCCGATTCCCCCCGAAAGCAGGATGCCGGTTCGCTGTATACCCTGCTGGAGGAGACCTCCGTCGAAAATCCCGAGGAGGCGGGTTCCCGGCTTTGAGGCCGCCGGGGATCGGGACGGTCTGATGTTCAAGTCCTCGAATCCCTTAGACCCCTTGCTAAATAGCAAAGCACCGCCGGGTTCCGGGCGGGTTTCCTCACGGCCGGGCGAAGGTTCTATTCGGAACCCTTCGTCCATATCATGTACCGAAAGGGGGTACATGCCATGGTTGAGGAGACCTACGGAACCCGGCACGATCTGGTGATGTCCAATCGAAACACCCTGGAGGTGACCGGGGTGATCAGCGTGGAAAGCTTCGACAGCGAAGAGTTTCTCCTGAATACGGAGTGCGGTTTTCTCGGGATTCGCGGACAAAATCTACACATCAAAAGCTTGGATCTGGAAAAGGGGCGGGTGGCCATCGAGGGCACTTTCCACGAAATGGGCTATTTGGATGACGGTTCCCCCCGCGCCGATAAAGTGAAAGGTTTCTTCGGAAGGTTGTTCCGGTGAGCCTGCAAGCCCAGTGGATCACGATGGTGACGATGGTGGGTTCCGGCCTGATCCTCGGAGTGGCGCTGGATACCTACCGGGTGTTGAAGGAGCGCTTACGCCTGCGCGGGTGGGTGGTTTCCCTCGTCGATCTGCTCTATTGGGTTGCCGCCGCGAGTCTCGTCTTTCACCTGTTGGTATGGAGCAATTGGGGAGAACTCCGTTTCTATGTGTTTATCGCGGTCCTGGCCGGCTTTTGGACATACTTTACCTGGTTCAGCGACGGGGTTTTCCGGATCCTCCGCTGGCTGCTCGCGTGGCTGGAGCGGGCGGTTCAAACCGTGATCCGGCTGGTGACGGTCCTCGTCTGGTTGCCCCTCGCTTACCTGTGGGTCCTGTTCCGAAAGGTCGGAGCGCTTTTATGGCGGCTGGTGCGAGGGGTGCTCCAAATTCTCCTGATGCCCCTTTCCCCCCTGGTACGTTTTTTTTCTCCCCTGGGAAAGGTTCCTGCGGCGGTATTTCGGCGCATCCTCCGTTGGTTTCGCAGGCTGAGCCACAGGAAATAGAGAAAAGGAATGATGGACATGGCTTTTTCGTCAAAAGGAAATGTCGTCTCGTTCCGTCCTTCTCGTCCTTCTGAACCTTCGGGCAAACGGTCCCCGAATCGCCTCCCTCGAAACGTTCGCCGCCGCCGCTTGATCTGGTTGATCGTCATGATCACCGTTTTTATATGGTTTCTTTCGGAATTTGTGACCCAGACCGGGAGGATTTCCGCCCGGGAGGCCGAATTGAAAGAGAAGAAGGCGGAGGTGGCCGCCCTCAAAAAGGAGCAAAAAGCCCTCCGCAAGGAGATCAAGCAGCTGCACGACGAGGAGTATCTGAAGGAATTGGCCCGCAAATACGGGTACCAGGAGCCGGGGGAAGAGATCTATACCCTGCCGGAAGGCAAAAAATGAGCGCCAACCGCCTGTCGGATCCTAGCAGGCGGTTTTCATTTCCACAGGGAAAGGAAGATGATATGAGCCTCCGCAATCCTCTCTTTTGGGGGTATGCCCTGCTGTTGGGTTTTGTCGCCGTTGTGACCGGCGAGATCGTCACCTTTGCCATGCTCGGACTGATTCTCATCGCCTTGAACAACATCCACCGGACCCTGCAGTCGATCCGGGACCGCCTGGACCGGAGCGGACCGGGACAGGAAAAGGCCCCGGAGCCGGCGAAAAGCGATCCCGGGGTGCGGGAAGAGGGGTGAAAAAACCGCAGGCGGGGAAGCCGATGGCGACCTTTGTCCCTGCGGCAAAGGGCTGCGGAGGCTTCTTCGAAACGCCGAGAAGCCGCTGAGGCCCCAGATCG
>JAJYSD010000210.1 GCA_021793745.1 Bacillota bacterium | reverse complement strand
ATGGGCGGCTGCGGCTTTCCCGGATCTCCGGAATATACTCCGGTCGGATCGCTTCCTCCGGACAGGTGATCACCAGGCGCTCCACCATATTGGCCAACTCCCGGACGTTTCCGGGCCAGTCGTATCGCTCCAGCTCCTCGATCACCTCGGGGACGAAGTAGCAGGAACGGCGGTATTTCCGATTAAACTTATCCAGATAATGGATGATCAAGGGCTTGATATCCCTCCTCCGCCGCCGGAGGGGGGGAATTTCGATGGGAACCACACTGATGCGGTAATAGAGATCCTCCCGGAACTCCCCCCTTTGGACCATCTCCTTCAAATCCCGGTTCGTCGCGGCGATAATCCGCACATTGACCGGAATTGATCGGACCCCTCCCACTCTCCGGATTCGCTTTTCCTGAAGGACCTGCAGCAGTTTTACCTGCATCGACAGGGAAAGCTCTCCGATCTCATCCAAAAAGAGGGTCCCATTCTCCGCGATCTCAAACATTCCCGGCTTTCCTTCCCTCCGGGCGCCGGTAAAAGCACCCCCCTCGTAGCCGAACAATTCCGATTCGATCAGCTCCTCCGGGATCGCCCCGCAGTTGACGGTGATAAAGGAGCCGCTTTCGCAACGGCTGCTGTTTTTATGGATCAGCCGGGCAAACACCTCCTTGCCCACCCCGGATTCCCCCAGCAGCAGCACCGTCGCATCGGTCCCCGCCACCCGCATCGCCAGGTGGTAGACCTGCTGCATCACCACATCGTTCATGACGACGGAGGGTTCCTCTTTCAGATACAACCGTCTCAGTTCGGACAATTCCTGGCGGTACTTCTCCGACCGCCTTCGGGTTTCGTCCAACGCGTCCCGGAGACGGTTTAATTCCGTCACGTCCCGGACATTGGTGATCACGCGCACAACCCGGCCTTCTTCGTCAAAGATCGGACTGCCCGTAATGATGAGCACCTTTCCGTGCTTGTTCGCCTGCACCGTACTGACGGTTTTGCCGGTCTTCAGCACTTCCAGCGTGACGGACTTCTTCAATATCCCTCTCTTCTCCAAATAGCGGACATCCTTGCCGATGTAATATTCCTTCGGAATGCCCGTCAGCCGCTCGATGGCCGAATTGGTATGGAGGGTGATCCCGTTGTGATCGGTGATATAGATGCAGTCATAGGAGTTTTCGATGAGGGTGTTCAGATCCAGCCCGTCGGAGGGCGGAGGGGGAGATGATTTTTCGATGGCCACCCGTTCCAGCAAATATAGGATCCAACCCTCCGGTTCATCCAAGACATGGCAACAAACCCGGTACTCCTTGCCGCCGATCCGCTGAACCCCCGGATGTTCCCGGGAGGAAGTGGCCTGAATGAACGACACCCAGGAGGGATGCTCCGAAAGCGGCCCTTCCCACAGCCGGAGAAACTCCCCGTTTCCATACCGGATGTTGCCCGCGTCATCCACCACCGCCATGGGACAGGGAGCCCGGTTCCACAGATGCTGCCAATCGAGTTGTTGCTCCGCCATCACTGACCCCCTCGCAAACGGAATTTTCCATCGAACGATCCCCCATGGGAAACGGGCTTCAGGAACTTACTTCCCCGCTGCTGGATCCGTCTCCTTTTTTTCGACAAAAATGCCCCCTTCGATCGCCGCCTCCTTCAAAACAAAATGCCCTGCCGGTGGCAGGGCATGAGACTCGATGGCAACCCGACGAGTTCGAGCATCGCTTCCCTCGACGCTGCACAAGCGAAAATTCCTCGGCGAAACGCTCCCTTTTGAGTACTTTCATCGCCTGACGCCCATCGGAAGCGGGCGCTTTCTTCAAGCCGGTATTCCGCTCTCAACCCGACGCCTTCACGACCGATGATCCTGCGTCCAGCTTTTCCCGGACAAAGAGGATCAGCACGAAGCTCACCAGGATCAAACCGCCGTCCAACAGGACCGCCGCCGCCCAGCCGCCCGTCGCATCCCGGAGCGCACCGCTGATGACCGGAGACATGACGGCTCCCATTTCCCCGATGAGATTCCACATCCCGAAGGCCGATCCCCGGTGCTCCGGAGTGGCGATATCCGCCGTCAGGGCCTGGGAGATGGGCTGAAGGGCGTTGAAAAAGAGGTTGGTGACGAAGAGCAGCACCGCCATAACGATCACCGACTGCCCTCCCTGCATCAGGTAGAAACCGAAGGCGAGGGTGAGGAAACCCTGGATCAGGGTAAAAGCGAGCAGCATCGCCTTCCGCCCCCATCCCCTCCGCACCGCATAATCCGACAGCCAACCGCCGGCGGGGAATCCCAAAATGCCGGCCCCGGCATTGAAGGCCGCGGTCAGGGCGGCCTTTAAAAACGACGTCTCGGCGGCATTGGCGATGATGGAGACGGACCAGAAGCTGAAAAACCAGAGGTTCCATAAAATCGCGATGGCGGCCAAATAAAGGAGAAGCAGATTTTTATTGTACAGCACCGGAGCGATCTCTTTTCCCTTTTTGCCGAAGGCAAAACCGATCAGCAAAAAGGCCAAAATCAGCTCGATGGCCGCAACGACGTAATCCGGCAGCCCCAAAGATTCGGAAAGGAAATAGACGGCCATAATCGCTGCAAAGAATACGACGGAGTATTTGAGGAGTTCGAGGACGGCCCCGCGGTAAGGGAGGTTTGGCCGTTGAGCCCGGAAATAGCGGGCCAAACCGACCCCCGCGATCAGGGTGGAAATCCCCAGGACGAAGAAGGGCATCCGCCACCCGGACTCCTCGGGCAACAGGACGGTTCCCCATTGGATCAGGTACGGGGAGAGCAGCAGGGCCAGGGTGATCCCGATGGAGAGCCCGGTGATCACGACCCCCATCCCGAGGCTCCGCTTTTCAAAGGGCGTCTGCTCCGCGATGAGGGTCCGGTCGTTGGAGTAGTAAGCCCCCTCTCCCAGCCCCGTAATCACCCGGAGGGCGATGAATCCCACCAGGCCGGTCACCAGTCCGCTGACGAAGGTGGTCACTCCCGCCCACAGCACGCTGATGGCGATGATGGTGCGGTGGCCAAATTTGTCTCCCAGGTAGCCCCCGGGAAACTGGGTGAGCATGTAGCCCGCGAAAAACAGGCTGCCCACCAGTCCGCCCAGGGTGTGGGGCTGACTGCTCGCCCCCAGAAAGGAGATCTCGTTTTCAATCATCCAGGTGACGACCGGCCCCGTAATCGCTCGGTCCGCCGCGCTCACGATCCAGCCCAACAGCAGCCAAGCCCAGAGCGTGTGGTACTTCTTCCAGCGCCGCGAAGCTGCTGCCTCCATCTGCGACACCCCTTTTGCGGTTATTCGGAAAAGATCTCAAACATCACGTCCTTCAGCGCCATCCGTTTACCATCCCTTTCCTGGAACCGGTGCTTGGGCAACTGCCGTTCAAAGGGCGGACGGGCTCTGCGGTGGATCAAGCCCGTCACCAGTTCCCCGTGCTGCGTCACTTTGGCAAAGGCCGCCGCCGGGTCGGTGCAATCGTAGCCTTCGCACTCGTCGAGATCGACCAGGCGTTCCTTGTACCAGGCGTAGGTGTGTTTTTTATCATAGGTCACGCAGGGGCTGAAGACGTTGATGAAGGCAAACCCCTCATGCGCCAGCCCCTCCCGTATCAGCCGGGTCAGTTGACGGATGTTCCCCGCCATCCCCTGGGCGACAAAGGTGGCTCCCGACGCCAGGGCGAGGGACAGGGGGCGGACGGGTTCCTCAATGGCTCCCATGGGAGTGGATCCGGAAACGTATCCCACATCGCTGGTGGGAGCGGTCTGCCCCTTGGTGTTGCCGTACACGTGATTGTGCATCACGATGTACGTGAGATCCACGTTGCGGCGGATGGCGTGAATCAAATGGTTTAAACCGATCCCGTATCCGTCGCCGTCGCCGCCCACGGCGATCACTTTCAAGGCGGGATTGGCCAGCCGGATTCCCGTCGCCACCGGCAGGGTGCGACCGTGCATGGAGTGAAAACCGTAGGAACGGAAATAGGAGGTGATCTTTCCGGAACAGCCGATACCGGAAACCATGACCATATCCTCCGGTGAAAGGCCCGAGTCCGCCGCAGCATCCTGGATCGCCTTCAGTACCCCGAAATCGCCGCATCCCGGGCA
>JAJYSD010000209.1 GCA_021793745.1 Bacillota bacterium | reverse complement strand
AACCAGGTCAACTTGTCGAAAAACGGAAGCAAGGTATACTTTATCCAAAATATGTATATCAACCCCACGAACGTGTGTGAGGCACGCTGCGCCTTCTGCGGTTTCCGCCGCGATCCCGGTGAAGAGGGCGCCTACACCATGTCGCCGGAAGAGGTGCTGGAATACGTCGGAGAGCGGTTTACGGAGAATATCCGCGAGTTTCATATCGTCGGCGGCCACAACCACACGGTCCCCTTTGACTACTATCTGAACATCATCTCCACCCTGAAAAAGCATTACCCTCAAGTGACCATCAAGGCATACACCGCAGCGGAGATCGAATTTTTCGCGAGGATGACCGGCCGGTCGATGGAGGCGGTACTGCGGGAACTGATGGACGCCGGATTGGATACGCTGCCCGGCGGCGGAGCGGAAATTTTGACCGAGCGTTACCGGGCCAAGATGAGCCCGGACAAGGCAAGCACCGATCAGTGGCTGGAGTGTCACCGCATTGCCCACTCCCTGGGGATGAAAACCCACGTCACCATGCTCTACGGCACCATCGAAACCCTGGAGGAACGGCTGATCCACATGATCCGCGTCCGGGAACTGCAGGACGAGACCGGAGGCTTTATGGTCTTCATCCCCTTGGCCGTACAGCCGCGGAAAAAGAGCGCCTCGATTAAAAGGCGCACATCGGCCATGGACGACCTCAAAACGATCGCCATCAGCCGCCTGATGCTGGACAACTTCCCGCACATCAAATCCTACTGGATCAACATCGGCACCCAGCTCACCCAGCTTTCCATGCATTACGGTGCCTCGGATATCCACGGCACCCTGGTGGAAGAGCGGATCAGCCACTCCGTCGGTGCCCTGACCCAAACCGCCCTCACCCGGGACGAACTGGTGTGGCTGATCAAAGGAGCCAACCGGATCCCGGTGGAACGGGACACCTTCTACAATGAAATCCAGGTGTACGAATGAGGTCCTCCACCCAGTAATCCCCGGCTTTTGGCCGGGGATTTTTGTTGGATTCTGCCCTTTTTACCGTTCCTCTCCGATTTCTACGCTGTTTCGGCGCCTCCGTATTTGAAGAGAAACAGAGGCGATGAGCCAAAGGAGAGCTGCGAGGAGAAACACAAGGGAAACAGGCTTTTCCAGGAAGATCATGAAATCGCCGTTGGCGGCAGTCAAGGCCCGGCGCATGTTGTTCTCGATCATCGGCCCCAGTACCAACCCCAATACCAGCGGTGCCAGGGGATATTCGTGCCGAACCAGGACCATTCCGATGACGCCAAAGGCGATCAACAGGATCAGATCGAAGGTGTTGATCTGGACGGCGTAGACGCCGAACACCGAGATGGCAAGGATGATGGGGAGCAGATAACGCCGTGGAGTATCGATGATCTTCGCAAAAACCTTCACCAGGGGCAGATTGAGGATGAGCAGCATCAAATTGCCCAGAAACATGCTGGCAATCAACCCCCAGGCCACCATCGGATGTTCATCGAACAGAAGGGGCCCGGGCTGGATATTGTACATGATAAACGCTCCCAACAGGATCGCCGTCGTCCCGGATCCGGGGATGCCCAGAGTGAGCAGCGGAATTAAGGCGCCTCCGGAAGCGGCGTTGTTTGCCGTCTCCGGACCGGCCACCCCTTCGATCGCTCCTTTGCCGAATCGCTCCGGCTGTTTGCTCCACTTTTTCTCCAGGATATATGAAAAGAAGGAGGCCATGGTAGCGCCGGCACCGGGCAGAACCCCGACAAAGAAGCCGAGGAGAGAGCCGCGGAGGATGGAGGGGGCGCTGCGCTTCAGATCATCGCGCTCGGGAATCACCCGGCCCACCTGAACGACCTTGCCCGCGGCATCCTCCCGCAACAAAACGGTTTTAAAAACTTCTCCCAGGGCGAACAACCCCACGGCGACGGTAAGAAACTCCAACCCCTGGTACAGGACCGGCAGATCAAAGGTAAATCGAGCCACCCCGGAGACATTGTCCACCCCGATCGTTCCCAGGAGCAGCCCAAAAACCGTCATGATCAGCGCCTTGGTCATGGATTTTCCCGCCAGTCCGCTGACGGCGAACAGCCCGAGAATCATCAGCGAAAAGTACTCCGCCGGCCCGAACCGGAGCGCCACATTGGACAGAGGTTCCGACAACAGCACCAGTCCCGCCAAAGCGACCAACCCTCCGACAAAGGAGCCGATGGCGGCGATGGCCAGTGCGGGGCCCGCCTTCCCTTGTCGGGCCATCTGGTATCCTTCCAAGGTGGTGACCACGGAGGAGGATTCTCCAGGGGTATTTAAAAGAATCGAAGTGGTGGATCCGCCATACATCGCTCCGTAATAGATCCCGGCCAACAGGATAATGGCGCTGGTAGCCGCGTGTTCCGGCGGCATTCCGCCTGTCATCATCGCCGTAATGGGAATCAGAAGGGCCACTCCGCTCATGGGTCCGATTCCCGGCAGAACGCCGACGGCTGTACCGATCAACACACCGACAAAAGCAAACAGCAAATTGTGCCACTGGAAAGCGACCGAAAACCCTTTGATCAAATACTCCAGGGACTCCACCTTCTCAACCTCCCTTCACCCCACGATCCAGACCGGCCACCCCGGCAGTGTTCCCTTCATCAAAACGGCGTACAGGAAATAAACGCCGCCGGAAAAAACGGCCGCAACCAGGGCGGAAAGCCCCCAACTCCCCCGCTTGATCACCTGAAAACCGATCAACAGGAACAAAAAGGTGGATATCACATACCCGATCGTTTCCAACAGCAGGGCATATAGGAGGGCGGCGGCAAGGAGCCCTCCGAAACGCTTCCAATCCAATCGCCCATCTCCGCCCGATTCTTCCTCGCCGGAATATCGAAACGTCTCGTAGAACAGGCGCAAACTGAGCAGAATCAGGATCACACCCAGCCCCATCGGAAAAATGTCCGGCCCCACCCGGGAGCCGTAGGCGGTGGAGGACAGTTGGCGGGCTCCCAGAATAAAGGCGGCTCCGATGGCGATGAAAAAGAGGCTGGCGCTCCGATCAAACCGACGATCCATCTCCGTCCCGTCCCCCTTTCCTATTTGGCCATTCCCATCGACTCCAGCATCTCCCGAATCTGTTTTTCCTGTTCCTCCAGGAAGGCGGCAAAATCCCGGCTATTTCGGTATTCGCTTTCCCAGTTGTTTTTCTCCAGCTCCTTCTCCCATTCTTTCGAATCCACCATCAATTTCAATTTTTCGTCCCAGTACTGTTTGACCTCGTCGGGCATCTGCTCAGGACCGAATACCCCCCGCCAAATGGTGAATTCGGCGTCGATCCCTTTTTCCTTCAGCGTGGGCACATCCTTCAATGCCCCTCCGATTCGTTCCGGGGAAGTGACCGCCAACACCCGCACTTTGCCCGCTTTAACGTATTCCATAACCGCGGAGGCATCGGTGGCGATCGCATCCGCATTTCCTCCCAACAGCGCGGCCATGGCTTCCCCGCCTCCGTCATAGGACACATACTTCAGCTTTTTCGGATCGATTCCCGACTGGTAAGCGGGCAGGACGGCGATCAGGTGGTCCATCGAACCGGGGGCGGATCCGCCCGCCAGCGTCACCTGCTGCGGGTTCTTCTTCAAATCATCGATCAGGGAACGGATGTCGCGGTATTTGGAGTTTTTTTGAACCACGATGGCCCCGTAATCCCGGGTCAACTGGGCCAGAGGCGTCGTATTTCGAAATCCGTAGGGACTATTCCCTTCTTTTTTCAGGTTATTGATCAAAAGGGGAGGGGAGTTGACGAACAGCTTGTAGGGGTTGTTTTTGTCGGCGGTCGCGTATTCCGCCATAAAAACCGCTCCGCCGCCCCCGGGCTTGTTTTCCACGGTGATGGGCTGATCCACCAGCTTGCTTTCGGCCAGCACCTTGGCCAGTGAACGGGCGGTCAAATCCCACCCCCCTCCGGCCCCGGAGGGAGCCACGATGGTGATCATTTTCTCCGGATACCCGGATCCCTCCCCATCCGCGGCAAAGGGATCACCCCCCGGGCTGCAGGCCGAGAGGACCAGCAAAAGAATTCCTGATAACAACACCCAACGGAATGTTTTTCGTTTCATGCACATCCCTCCTTGGGAGATG
>JAJYSD010000208.1 GCA_021793745.1 Bacillota bacterium | reverse complement strand
CCGATCTAACCATCCATCCCGGCTACATGACGGCATACTCGATGGCGGGTGCCGAGGACTTTTCCATGGAAGGAGGAACCTTGAAATCCCGGGTCAACAGCCCCCAGGCGGTGCAAATCACCGAACGGTTTGCCGAGTTGGTCAGGAAGGCGGGACCGAAGGACTGGACCAACTACACCTGGTATCAAGTGAGTACCGATCTGGGAGCCGGGAAAGCCGCTCTGGCCTATGACGCGGACAACCTCGGTTTCTTTCAGAACGTGGAAGGCGCCTCCAAAGAAGCGGGGAATATCGGATGGGCGCCGCCGCCCTTGCCCAAAGAAGGAGCCCGGTTGGGTTCCAACATGTGGATCTGGTCCTTGGCGATGAACCGCCATTCCCGGAACAAGGAAGCCGCGTGGTTGTTTATGCAGTATTTCACCGGGAAAGAACACATCCGATGGGGGGCGACCGAGGCGAAGGTCGTCAATCCGCCCCGCCGGTCCGTTTGGGAGGATGCGAAGTTTCAGGAGCGGATCGGCCGCATGGAGGGGTACCGGGAAACCTTCGAGTCCGTGATCGACCACTCGACGATCAAGTTTACGCCGCAGCCGGAGTTTTTCAACATCACGACGGAGTGGGCCGCCGCTCTGCAGGATATCGTGATCGGATCTGCCGGTGCCGAGGAGCGGTTGAATCAATTGGCCAGGGATGCGGATATGCGCATTAAACGGATGATGGATCGGATCGAATAAGGTCGGGAGGGATGGCTGTGAGAGCCGCAGCGGAAACGGGCCGGACGCCGCCGTTGGAAGAGGCGAAAATCCCCTGGTTGCGGAGGAACCGGCCCTATCTGATCTTGTTGCCGGCGTTTCTATTGACGGCGGGCATCCTGTATCCCTTCGGGGTCGCCATTTACTATTCGCTGACCAACTTCTCCTTCAAATACGAAAAGCATTCCTTCGTCGGCTTGGAAAACTGGGTGGACATGTTTTCCGATCCGGGGTTTTGGCACAGTCTCTGGGTCACCGCGAAATATGCCCTGTTATCCACCGGGGTGGAGATGGTGATCGGCGTGGGCGTCGCCCTGCTGCTGAACCGGGAAAGTCGCCTGGCGCGTTCCCTGCGCATTGTGCTGATCTTTCCGCTGATGATCGCCCCGGTGATCGCCACCTTGATCTGGCAGTTGATGATCAACTCCTCCGTCGGCGTCATCGGCCATGCGCTGCGGGGGATCGGGATCGTCGATTTTACCTGGGCCGCCGATCCGGACACCGCCCTGTTCACGGTGGTATTGATCGATGCCTGGGTGTATACGCCCTTTGTGATTCTGCTCACTCTGGCGGGGTTGCGATCGCTGCCGAAGGCTCCCTTTGAATCGGCCCGGGTCGACGGGGGATCGGCGTGGTTCACCTTCAAAAACCTGATCCTTCCGATGATCATGCCCTTTTTGCTGATCGCCCTCGTCTTCCGCCTGATGGTCTCCCTCCAGGAATTCTCGATCATCTTTGCCCTGACCAGCGGCGGTCCCGGAGATACCTTGATGACGCTTCCCCTGACGGCTTACACGGAAGGGTTCACCTATAAGGAGCTGGGATACGCCCTTCCGCACATGCTGGTTCTTTGGCTGAACGTCTTCTTTGCCAGCCGCATCCTGATCAAATATTGGAGCCGTGCCCAGGAAAGGGCTTCCGGCGTATAGGGGGTTCCGGAGTGAAGAGGCGAATGCTGAAGTGGATCAGGAATCTAGCGCTGTTGGCTTACGCCGCCTTTGCCCTGTTTCCCCTGCTGTGGATGCTGATCATCTCCTTCAAGCATGACCGGGAGATGTACCATACGATCTTCCTCTTTTCGCCGACCCTGGAGAACTATCGGGTGCTGTTTGAGAAGGGCGATTACATCGGATACTTCCTGAACAACCTGTGGGTCAGCGCCGGAGCGGTGATCCTGTCCATCGTGGTGGGGGTTCCGGCGGCGTACGCCTTGGCCCGGTTCAAATTCCGCGGCAGGGAATCCATCGCCTTCACCTTTCTTTCCTTCCGGTTTGCGCCGGAGATCATGGTGATTCTTCCGCTGTTCCTCATCTACCAACGGTTCGGGCTGTACGATACGTACCTGGGGATCATCTGGGTGTATCAATTGCTCACCCTGCCGCTGATCATCTGGGTCTTGAGGGGGTATTTTGAGGAGATTCCGCCGGAAATCGAGTATGCGGCCAGGTTGGACGGTTACTCCTGGTTTCGGGTGTTCCTGAAAACCCTCGTCCCCTTGATCAAACCGGGGCTGGTCGCCTCGGCCCTCTTGTCCTTCATCTTTGCCTGGAACAGTTTTACCTTTCCGCTGTTGCTGGCGGGACAAAACGTCGTAACGACCACGGTGGCCGCCCTGCAGTATTTGTCCTCCGATACCGTCCACTACGGGCAGATGGCGGCGGCGGTGACGATTTCCATTCTCCCGGAGGTGCTTCTGGCGCTGTTTATCCAAAAACACCTGGTCCGGGGCCTCAGTTTTGGAGCGGTCAAAGGTTAATCCACCCTCTGGAGGGATCATTATGGGCGATCTGTGGATCCGAGGGGTTTCCAAGCGGTTTGATCGGGTTTTGGCGCTGGATGATGTGGACTTGCAGGTGAACAACCGGGAGTTTTTCGTGCTGTTCGGACCGACGGGTGCGGGCAAAACCACGCTGTTAAACGTCATCGCCGGCATCCACATCCCCGACCGGGGCCATGTTTACCTTAACGGCCGTCCCGTGGACCATCTGGAACCGAACGAGCGGGACGTGGCCATGGTGTTTGAAAATTACGCCCTGTACCCGCACCTCAATGTGTTTGAAAATATCGCGTCCCCCCTTTACAGCCCGAGGTACCGGCAACCGAAGGAGGTCGTGCGGCAAGAGGTGATGCGGATCGCCCGGCTGTTGGACATCGATGCCCTGTTGGAGCGGTTTCCGGCGGAGCTTTCCAACGGACAGCGGCAGCGGGTGGCTTTGGGGAGGGCCTTGATCCGCCGGCCGGAAGTGTTTCTGATGGATGAACCCCTGGTCCATCTCGATGCCAAACTGCGCCACCAAATGCGGGCCGAGCTGAAGGAAATCCAAAGCCAAAGCCTGGATACCACCACCATCTATGTGACCCATGATTATCGGGAAGCCCTCAGCCTGGGCGACCGCATCGCCGTGATCAGCCGGGGCCGCATCGAACAGGTCGGCACCCCCGAGGAGGTTTATCACCGGCCGGCCTCGGAGTTTGTGGCGAAGGCCTTCGGCGATCCGGAGATGAACGTCGTCGAAGGGGAACTGATCGAAGATTCGGGGCGGATGTATCTGGATCTGTTCGGGCAGCCCCGGCATTTCCCCGTTCCCGGCGATTTGCGGAACATCCTCGATCACCATTCCTCCCGCGCGGTGCGGGTGGGCTTTCGTTCCAAACAGATTCGCTTTTACCCGGAGGATCCGGAAGGGAAGTGGCTGGCGGGCCGGGTGTACAGTTTTGAGCCGCTGGGCGCAACGGCCATTCTGATCGTCAAGGTCGGGGATCACTCGTTCCGGTTGCGGGTTTCCTCGGAGCAATCCTGGGAGATCGATCAGCCCATCCATCTGGCATTCGACATGGACCGGGCGTTCTTTTTCAGCGCCTCCACCGGAAAGCTGCTTGCCCGGTCGGAGGAAAGGAAGGGGGATGTCCCATGGCCGAGCTGATGTTGAAGGATGTGTCCAAGGTTTATTCCAGGGGGAATCGAGCGGTCCAGGCCGTCCGATCCTTCAATCTGTCCTGTCGGGATGGAGAATTTGTGGCCCTTCTCGGGCCGTCGGGATGCGGAAAATCGACGACCCTGAGGATGATCGCCGGCTTGGAGGAGATCACATCGGGGGAAATCTGGATCGGCGGGAAAAAGGTCAACCGGCTGTCCCCCCGAGAAAGGGGGATTGGGCTGGCCTTTGAAAACTACGCCCTTTACCCGCCCCTCACCGTCTATGACAATATTGCCTTCAACCTCCGGGCCCGGGGAGAGCCGGAGGAGGAGATCCGGCGGGAAGTGGACCGGATCGCCGGTTTGTTGGATATCGGGAAACTGTTGGGGAAGAAACCGGCGGCCTTGTCGGGCGGGGAAAAACAGCGGGTCAGTAT
>JAJYSD010000207.1 GCA_021793745.1 Bacillota bacterium | reverse complement strand
ATGGACGTTCCGGGCTTGGATGAAAGTCACCCCTTCATGGGGTGACTTTCCCTTGTCCCGCTTTTTCTGCAGAGGAGGTGTTTCGGGTGCTTCGATACATTGGAAAGCGGTTTCTATACATGCTGATTTCCCTCTGGGTGATCGCCACTTTGACCTTCGTTATGATGCATCTGGCGCCTGGAGGTCCCTTCGCTTCCGAGAAAAAGTTGCCGCCCCAGATCATCGCCAATCTGGAGGCCCACTATAACCTGGACAAGCCGCTGCCGGTTCAGTATGCCCTCTATATGAAAAATCTGATCATGTTCGATTTGGGCCCTTCGATCAAATCGGAGGCGCGGAATGTGAATGATATCCTCGCCGACGGGTTCCCCGTCTCCGCTCAGCTGGGCTTGGAGGCGATGGTGATCGCCGTGCTGGCGGGGTTGATCATGGGAATTATCGCTTCGCTCCGTCACAACCGGGTGCCGGACTATACCGTCATGTTCCTGGCGGTGGTCGGGCTGGCCGTTCCGAGCTTTGTACTCGCCCCCCTCTTCCAGAAGTATTTCGGCCTTGAGTGGAGCCTTTTGCCGATCGCCGGCTGGGGTTCCTTTGAAGATACCATTCTCCCGTCCATCGCGCTCGCCTTTACCCCCTTGGCCCTGATGACCCGATTGATGCGCTCCAGCATGCTGGAGGTGATGGCGCAGGATTACATCCGCACCGCCCGTGCGAAGGGGCTGACGCCCGCCCGGGTGATTACCCGGCATGCGATCCGCAACGCCATCCTGCCGGCGATCACCATCGTCGGTCCCTTGGCGGTGGATATCGTCACCGGCAGTTTTGTGATCGAGAAGATCTTTTCCATCCCGGGTATCGGCAAATATTTTGTCGACAGCATCTTTAACCGGGATTATTCGGTGATCATGGGTGTGACCATCTTCTACTCCGCACTGCTGCTTATGGTCAATTTGCTGGTGGATATCGCCTACACGTGGGTGGATCCCCGTATCAAGCTCGGCGGAAAGGGGGCGAACTGATATGTCCTTGCCTGCGGAAGCGTTTGAACCGGCCCCGCGCCGCGATGCGGATGCGGAGGCGATTGCGCGGCCCAGCCTTTCCTACTGGCAGGATGCCTGGCTTCGTCTGAGGAAAAACTGGTTGGCGATGACGGGTCTCATCATTCTGATTCTCCTCACCGTCATGGCTATTTTCGGACCCTATATGGTGGAGTACACCTATTACGAGCAAAACCTGGAAACGGGCAAAAACCTGGAGCCGTCTGCGGAGCATTGGTTTGGAACCGATGATCTCGGGCGGGATATGTTTGTCCGCACCTGGTACGGCGCCCGCGTGTCACTGCTGATCGGCGTGGTGGCGGGACTGATCGATCTGATCGTCGGTGTCCTGTACGGCGGCATTTCCGGATACCGCGGTGGGAGAACCGATGAGATCATGATGCGGATTGTCGATGTCCTGTGGGGCCTTCCGTATTTGTTGATCGTCATTCTCCTGTTGGTCGTGATGGACCCCGGCATCCTGACGATTATCATCGCCCTGTCGGTCACCGGTTGGCTGCGCATGGCCCGTCTGGTGCGTGGACAGGTGTTGCAGCTCAAGGAGCAGGAATATGTGCTGGCTGCCCGGACCTTGGGAGCGAGCAGCCGGCGGATTCTGTTCAAACACCTGATTCCCAATTCCCTGGGCCCGATTATCGTTCTTTTGACCTATACCGTTCCCAGCGCCATCTTTGCCGAGGCGTTCTTGAGCTTCCTCGGCCTGGGGGTACAGGCGCCCTTTGCCAGCTGGGGAACGATGATCGATGATGCGACGGCGGTGATTTTGTCGGGTGAGTGGTGGCGCCTCTTCTTCCCCGCCTTTTTCCTCAGCCTGACCTTGTTGGCCTTCAACATGCTCGGCGATGGCCTGCGGGACGCCCTGGATCCGAGAATGCGCAAGTAAAGGAGGGAGAACATGGCTCTTTTGGAAGTGGAAAATCTGCACGTATCGTTCCAGACCTACGGAGGAGAAGTACACGCGGTTCGCGGAGTCAACCTCTCCCTCGAAAAGGGGGAGACCCTGGCCATCGTCGGCGAGTCGGGAAGCGGAAAAAGCGTGACCGCCCAGTCGATCATGCGCCTGATTCCGACACCGCCGGGCATCATGAAGGAGGGAGAGATCCGCTTTGACGGAAAGGATCTCTTGTCCCTGCCGGAGAAGGAAATGTTCCGCCTCCGCGGCTCGGAGATCAGCATGATCTTTCAGGATCCGATGACTTCCCTCAACCCGACGATGACCGTGGGCAAACAGATCATGGAAGGGTTGATCTGGCACCAAGGCCTTGACAAGAACGCTGCCCGGGAACGGGCGATTGAAATGCTGCGCCTGGTGGGGATTCCCACACCGGAAAGGCGGGTGGATCAGTATCCCCACGAGTTCAGCGGCGGGATGCGGCAGCGGGCGATGATCGCCATGGCCATGGCGTGCAACCCGAAAATCCTGATCGCCGATGAACCCACCACCGCCCTGGACGTGACCATTCAGGCGCAGATTATGGAATTGATGAAGGAGCTGCAGGAAAAAACGGGGACGGCGATTATCCTGATCACCCACGACCTGGGGGTGGTGGCCGAAACCGCCCACAAGGTGGCCGTCATGTACGGGGGTAAAGTGGTGGAACACGGTACGGTGGAGGAGATCTTCTACCGTCCCCGCCATCCCTACACCTGGGGACTGCTCAACTCCATGCCTCGGCTGGATATGAAGCGGGAGGAGGAGGAGCTGCAATCGATTCCGGGCACGCCGCCGGATCTGTTCAAGCCTCCGCAGGGGTGCCCCTTCGCGGACCGCTGTCCCCATACGATGAATATCTGCCATAGTCAGATGCCGGAGAAGACCGAAGCATCGCCCACCCACGGAGTTTATTGCTGGCTGGAACATCCCCAGGCTCCCACCGTCAATCGGAACCTGCGGGTGAACGTCTCTGGAAAATGAGGCATCCATCGATTCAACCCAAGGGGAAGGGTGACCTTCCCCTTATTTGGCCGGTTGGAACGGGTTGACACCCCTTTCAGATTGTCGTATTATAACAGAAAATTCAATAGGCGTCTTCTTATCCAGAGAGGCGGAGGGACTGGCCCGATGAAGCCCGGCAACCACCCCGCTCCCGACCGGGGACGGTCGGATGTATTGAATCACGCGTCCGGCCGAGGGGAAAGGTGCCAATTCCTGCAGGACCGGAAGGTCCTGAGAGATGAGAAGAGGCGGAACGGATAAATACCCATATGCGGGTCCCGCGCCCTCTTCTGATCGAAGAGGGCGCTTGCTTTGTTGGAAGGGGAGGATCAAAGTGGCGACAACCGTCAACTGTCCGCAGAAGCTGACGATTCCGATCGGGTCCTTAAAATTGGAATGCGGCCGCCGCCTTCAGCAGGTGGAAATCGCCGTGGAGACCGCCGGAACTCTGAACGAGTCCCGGGACAATGTGATCCTGGTGTGCCACGCGCTGACCGGCGATGCCCACGCGGTGGGGGATGCGGATCACCCCGGTTGGTGGGACGGATTGATCGGGCCCGGCGGCTATATCGATACCAACCGCTATTTTGTGATCACGACCAACGTGCTGGGGGGATGCGCCGGGAGCACGGGGCCCTCATCGATCAACCCGGAGACGGGGCGACCCTACGGCTCCTCTTTTCCCGTGGTGACGATCCGGGATATGGTCCGTGCCCAGCGGCGCTGCCTGGAGGAAATGGGCATCTCCAGGATTGCGGCGGTGGTTGGCGGTTCGATGGGTGGAATGCAGGTTTTGGAGTGGGGGATTTTATATCCTGAGGCGGTGGAGCGTTTGATCCCGATTGCCACCTCCGTCGCCCTCTCCCCGATGGGAATTGCCTATAACGATATCGGCCGCCAGGCGATCCTGGCGGATCCCGATTGGAAGGGCGGGGATTATTATCCCGGACCGGGACCCCGCAAGGGATTGGCCATCGCCCGGATGATGGGGATGGTGACTTATCGGACGGGCCATCTGTTTGAGGAGCGATTCAGCCGCCGGATTCAGGACGACGGTCCCATCATCCGTCTGGATTCCCTGTTTCAGGTGGAAAGCTACCTGCGGTATCACGGGGAAAA
>JAJYSD010000206.1 GCA_021793745.1 Bacillota bacterium | reverse complement strand
CCGATCTGGGGAAGCCACCGGCAACCATCCGGAGTGAGGGGGCGGCGGCAGGCAGCCCGGGGGACGCCGCCCGGCGAGGCCCCCGGAGGAAGGGGCAAACGTCGAAAGAAGCCGGCCCGCGTGTCGGTGCAGGCGATATCGGAAAACCGGGCGGCAGGGAACCCCATCGAATGAAGTTGACAAGGAGTGGAATATCATGGATCGTCAATTCCAGACGCAGTGGCCTCTCATTTTGGGTTTGGCCGCCCTGGCGCTCATCCGGCCGATCATCAGCATGGTCGGTCTGTCGGAGGCCATCGGGCAGCCGGTGGTCAGCATCGCCGTCACCCTTCTCATATCCCTCGTATGGATTGCGGTGGTGGTCCGGGCCCGCGTCTCCCGACCGGTTGTGACCCTGACGCTTACCGGCCTCGCCTACGGCGTCTTCGCCATCCTGATCAGTGCGGTGTTCACTCCGATCCTGACCGGACAGCTGCAGGGGCCCGCCACCAATGTCTTCGCCCTTGTGAGCGTTCTGTTGACCAACGCCCTTTGGGGATTAATCGCCGGATTGATCGCCCAAACCGTCATGTCCCGTGGATAAGCAGGGATGCCAAACCGGAGGAAAACGCGGTCCGCTGAACGGACCGCGCTTGTTTAAACTGCCGGGATAGCCGAAATCATCCGTGTGTGGCCGGACTCTTTCAATGATGTGTATGAAGTATTCATCGATGGCAAGGGCCGCATCAGAGGAGGTTGGAGTTTGATCGCCCTATTGGGAATCTCGTTGGTTGTCGCCATCGTTAGTGCGATGCCGATCGTGACCTAAAAAAACGGTCTATCAAGCTGCGAGGCAGAGAAAGAGGTGGCTGCTCTCCCACATTCTGCTTGTGATGTGGACTGCCGGAAATATTGCTGTTGGTCTTGTTTGCGGGGGCCTGCCGATCGCGAACCGATCTATGTCGCGCATATCTCTTTTACCGATGGGAACAGGATCATCCCCGGTTCCCCCCAGTTTGTTCACAGGATTTTGGCTCGCCGCAGGGAACTGGGGAATTACGAAGCATTATTGGGTGATCGCGAAGTGGGTCGGGACGATCGCGGCGATTCTGTTCGGTGGTACGGTGCTGGATAGATGGGTCGACGCTTCCTTTCGTGCCGTATCTTCCGCCGGGGAGCCTTTGCAAAACCCGGATTTTCAATTGAGTTGGATCCAGCTGTGTGATCGTTTTGGCCGACGCCCTCTTCTTAGTGGTCATCTCCTATCTCAAACCCTGGGGGAAAAGAAACTATCCCGGTATGGCCTTAGGAAAAGCGCGGATATTCTGAAACAAGGAAGGATATGGGAGGACCGAACAGCTGAGGAGAACAGGGGCACTCCAGGGGGAGGATGCCCCTGTTCTTTCCTCCTCTTCCTTTTGGATTCTTTTTCCGGCGTTTGTTAAGATGAAAGGGACTCCTGCCCCAAAATCTTCTGACGCATCCGTTGGAGCCGGTCGTTGTCTGAGGGTTTGAAGGGAGCGATCCGGTGAAGAGCCCCGCACAGGGAGTCGAGATAGAAAATTGTCTCGTAACCATGGATCAATCCCATCCCAAAACGGCTATCCCCTCTACGAGGGGGCAGAGGGCCAAAAAGGGACGGAATATACATAATTATCAATTTCTTTGGCCCTCATTTTAATCAAAGGAGGCGTGACATGCGGCGGATTTGGTGGATTGTGCTGATCGCGACCCTGTTGGTGTGGACAGGCTGTTCCAGCCCGTCCCGGGAAGTGGATTCGAGTGGGGAGGATGGGACGCCCAAACCGGGCGGCACGATCCGCATCGCTCTGCAATCCGACGGAAAAACCCTGGATCCCCACAAGGCGACGGATGCCGCCTCGATGCACCTGATTGAGAATATGTACAGCCGTCTGATGCGATATACGGAGAAATACGGGGAAGTGGAAGGGGAATTGGCGGAAAAGGTGGAGGTGTCGAAGGACCGGAAAACCTACACCTTCACCCTTCGAAAAGGGGTTCGGTTTCATGGGACCGGCCGGGAACTGACTTCGAAGGATGTCAAGTATTCCATCGAGCGCATCATCGATCTGGGTGTTCGCAAGGACCATTTTTCCGCCGTGGACAAGATCGAGACCCCCGACTCCCATACGGTGGTTTTTCGGTTGAAACAGCCGATGGCTCCCTTCCTGACCTATCTGGCTTATCCGATGAACGCCATCGTGGACCGAGAGACGGTGGAGAACCATGACGGCAGCCTGGACCGAGCCGACGCGGGCAGCGGCCCCTTTCAGCTGGAGGAGTGGAAAAAGGATCAATATCTGCGGTTGAAAAAGTTTCCCGGGTACTACCGCTCCGATAAGCCCTACCTGGATGAAGTCGTCTTTCGCCCCATCCCCGACGAGACGGCGCGGATGACGGCCCTGCGCAATCAGGAGGTGGACATGATCCTGGACGTTTCCGCCAAGGAAGCCCGGATGCTGGAGTCGGTCTCCTCCGTCGAGGTCGTGTCCGTGCCGGGAACCTTTTGGGAGTACATCGGCCTCAACACCAAGCGTCCGCCTTTGGATGACGTAAAAGTGCGCCAGGCGATCGCCCACGCGGTGGATCGGGAAGCGATCAACAAGATTGTGAAATTGAACCGGGCGACGGTGCTGAAGGGAGGCAACATTCCGCCCAATCACTGGGCCCATGCCGATTTCACCCTGTATCCCCGGCGGAATCCGGCCAAGGCCAAGCAGCTGTTGAAGGAAGCCGGTGCGGAAAACCTCGAGCTGACGCTGAAGGCGGGTTCCGATTTTCCCTACCAGGTGGATGCGGCGCAAATCGTCAAGCAGCAGTTGAAGGAAGTGGGCATCGATGTGAAGGTATCGGCCCAGGAATCGGGGCTCTTCTTTGACGCCCTGGGAAAAGGGGATTTTGATATGGCCATTGTCGGCTGGCTCGGTTTTGTCGATCCGGATGAATTTACCTACAACCTCTTCCATACCGGAGCGCCGTGGAATCAGCAGGGGTATTCCAACGAGGAGGTGGACGCCCTTCTGGAGCAGGGAAGGAATGTGAGCGACCCGGAGGAGCGTAAGGAGATCTATCACCGAGCGCAGAAAATCATTGCGGAGGAAGCCCCCATGGTCTTTTTATATGTGAACGAGCGGACGGCAGCCATGAGCGGAGCCGTGAAGGGGTTCGACGTTCACCCCACGGTGACCACCCTTTCCCTGGAGGAAACCTGGATGGCCCAGTGACGGACGATGGGGGATCAACCGGCGATACCCGTGTGTCGGCGGTTGATCCTCCTTTTGGTGCCGCACGACTGATGTAACAACAGCGATGATCCAGGGGGGATGATGTTGGCTCGCTACCTTTTGAAGCGGTTGGCCCTGTCGATTCCGGTGCTGTTCGGCATCTCCATCCTCGCCTTTCTGTTGGTGCGCCTGGTCCCCGGGGATACGGTCACCGTGATGTTGGGCGCCCAGTACAACGAGGAGCAGGCGCAGGTGTTGCGGGAGAAATACGGGTTGGATCGGCCGCTCCCCATGCAGTACGCCATATGGGTGTCCAATCTGCTGCGGGGGGATTTCGGCCAATCCACCTTCACCGGCCAGCCGGTCCTGACGGCAATCCTGGAGCGCCTCCCGGTTACGCTGGAATTGACGGCGATCAGTGTGTTGTTCGCCTTGGCCGTCGGCATCCCCCTGGGCGTCCGGGCGGCGGTTCGGCGAAACCGCTGGGTGGATTATCTGGCGACGGCCTTCGGCCTTTCGGGGATTTCCATCCCGGGATTTTGGCTCGGCACGTTGTTGATCCTCCTGTTTTCGCTCAAGTGGGGTTGGTTTCCCTCGGGAGGGTATGTGCCGATCTGGGAGGATCCCCTCGGGAATCTGCGGACGATGGCCATGCCCGGCATCGCCCTGGGGACCGCCGTGGCGGCGGTGGTGATGCGCATCACCCGTTCGTCGATGCTGGAGGTGCTGGACCAGGAATATATCAAGATGGCCCGGATCAAGGGGGCGCCGGAGCGGATCGTCGTTCGGCGCCACGCCCTGCGGAACGCCCTGATCCCGGTGGTGACGGTTCTCGGCATCCAGGTCGGGTATCTCCTCGGCGGATCGGTGGTGATCGAGCAGATTTGCCGCGGTCGGTG
>JAJYSD010000205.1 GCA_021793745.1 Bacillota bacterium | reverse complement strand
AAGCAGATGGACGGGCGCTCTCCATCGGAAGGCAGGCCGCCCGGGAATTCCAATACGATGGCAGGCTGAAAACCCTTTTAAATCAGATGATCCGCAGCGGCATCCGTATACGGTTTCAAGAGGGAAGCGATCCCCGCGGGAGCGGTTGGGTTCGGGCCCATTACCGCGCCCGTCCTCCGACCATCACCGTGTACCGCTCCTCCCTGGAACAGCTGAGCCGTTTCTTTGACACGACGGGCCGTCCGGTACGAAAGGAGGATTTGATCGCCCTTCACCTGGTCCACGAATGGTTTCATCATTTGGAAGTCCGCCGCATCGGCCGAACAGACCTTCGGCTGCCCCGGGTTCCCACCACGCGCATCGGTCCGGTTTCGCTGAAACAACCCCTGAAAAAAACCCGGGAGATCGCCGCCCATGCCTTCACCCAGGAGGTGATGGGGCTGTCCTTTTATCCTCTGCTCCTCGACCGCCTTCTCTTCCATGCCGACCAGGGTTGGGACAAACACCAAATCCGCACCCATTTTGAAAAGCTGCAGGCCCGCTACCGAGAACGGGTCGACGCGGACCGGATCGGCGATTTGACCGACTAGGCCCGGCATGCCTTACAAGACCCGTCGCATCGTATGAAGGGGCTCATACCGGGCAGTTTATGGATAGGGGACAGTTCTCCGCCTATCCATTCGCTTCCGGAGGTGATTTCCATGTCCCACCCCTATCTCTGTCCTTCCTGTGGAACCAACCGAACCCGGTTCAACCTGATCGAACAGGTAGTCCATCCGGTAAAAAAAGATCCCCAAACCGGCGAGATCACGGAGAGAATCGGTACGGATGACCCGCTTCAGATCCCCTACACCGGCGAATCCCTGCGGGTCCAGTGCGGAGTGTGCGGTTTGGTGGAGCCTGAGGAGCGGTTTATCAAAACGGCGCAAAACGGCCCCGCTCCCACCGGTATTAACGCATGATTGGCTAACATCCTCCCCCTGTTCTAGGGGATGGGGTTTCCTTGAACCCGCATGGTTTGGCCCCTTCCCGATTCCCCAATACCGCTCCCAGTTCGACCCCTATCGGTCAGGGGGCTTTTCCATTCCCATGCCTGACGGCTGAAGCGATACGAATCTTATACTATAATGGGGATAGCGGGATGTTGTCAAAACCCGGCCGGAGGAAGGGGCCCGCGCTTCCCATGGGCTCGTCCCTTCCCGGTGAAGGCCGGGGTCAGCCACATCGGGATATTTCAACAGAGAAGGGGTTTGAAATGCGCGCGTTCAAGGATTCGATTTTGGAACTCATCACTGAAACATCCACCAATCTTCCACCGGATGTGCGGGCGGCGATCCGTGCGGCGAAGGAGCGGGAGGACGCCGGCACCCGGGCCGCCCTTGCCCTGTCCACCATTTCGGACAACATCCAGATGGCGGAGGAAAACGTCTCCCCCATCTGTCAGGACACGGGCTTGCCCACCTTCGAAATCCGGGTACCCATCGGCGCCAATCAGATCGAGATGAGCCGCGACATCCGGGAGGCGGTGGCGGAAGCCACTCGGCGGGGCATCCTTCGACCAAACTCGGTCGATTCCCTGACCGGAAAAAACACCGGAGACAACCTGGGACCGGGCACACCCGTCATCCATTATGAGCAGTGGGAAAAAGACGAAATCGAAGTCCGTCTGATCCTCAAGGGAGGGGGATGTGAAAACAAGAACATCCAGTACAGCCTCCCCTGCGAATTGGAGGGGCTGGGCCGGGCAGGCCGGGACTTGGACGGCATCCGAAAGTGCATTCTGCACAGCGTCTACCAAGCCCAGGGACAGGGTTGCAGCGCCGGCTTTATCGGCGTAGGCATCGGCGGCGATCGGACGACGGGCTACCAGCTGGCCAAACAGCAATTGTTCCGCCGCGTGGATGATGTCAACCCCAACCCCGACCTGGCCAAGCTGGAAGATTACATCATGGAAGCCGCCAATCAGCTGAGCATCGGCACCATGGGCTTCGGCGGGGACGTGACACTGCTGGGATGCAAGGTCGGTGCCATCAACCGGATCCCCGCCAGCTTCTTCGTCTCCGTAGCCTACAACTGCTGGGCTTTCCGCCGGCAGGGAGTGACGATCGACCCGGAAACCGGTCAAATCCGAAGCTGGCTGTATAAGGATGAGCCGAAGGAGGCTCCGAAGAAGACGGTGACCCCGGTCGCCGCCTCCATGACGAAAAAATCCCGGGAATGGCGACTGACGCCCCCCATCACGGAAGAGCAGATTCGGCAGCTCCGCGTCGGCGACGTGGTCATCCTGGACGGGCTGATCTACACCGGTCGGGACGCCCTTCACAAGTATTTGGTCGACCACGACGCGCCGGTGGACCTGTCGGGGGGAGTCATCTACCACTGCGGCCCGGTGATGCTGAAAAACAAGGAAGGCGAGTGGGAAGTCAAGGCGGCGGGACCCACCACCAGCATCCGGGAGGAGCCCTACCAGGGGGACATCATCCGCAAATTCGGGATTCGGGCGGTCATCGGAAAAGGGGGCATGGGCGCCAAAACCCTGGCCGCCCTGAAGGAGCACGGCGCCGTCTACCTGAACGCCATCGGCGGTGCGGCCCAATACTATGCCGACTGCATCGAGAAGGTGGAAGGCGTCCATTTCCTGGAGTTCGGCATTCCCGAAGCCATGTGGCACCTGCGGGTGAAGAACTTCGCTGCCATCGTCACGATGGACGCCCACGGCAACAGCCTCCACGAGGAAGTGGAAAAGAGCTCGCTGGAAAAATTGGCGAAGTTCAAGGATCCGGTGTTCGTATAAAGGAGGGGAGCTCTTCAAGGGCTAACAACGTGCTCGTTGGAGGCGTCTTTCGCCTCGGGTCTCATGCGTTTCCGCTCGGTGAAAAAACGCCTCCAACCCCGGGTCCCGGCGTCGAGTCCAAGAGGCGGTCAAAGCACCGCCTCCTTTTACTCTCCAGCCGACTTCAATCGGGATGGCAGCTAGCCCTTTCGTCAAAATCGAGGAAAAGTTTTTTGCGGAAAAGCGCTGTTCATTGAAACCTCATACCATCATTCCTCGTCTATTATTATTGAAAAGGGGGTTTTCACGATGAGCTGGAAACGTTTGCGAAAAGCGGGAGTCGGAGCGCTGGTCGTCGCACTCATCATCTCCCTTCTTCCTTCCCTGGCCCACGCTGATGCCGTCGTCGGCGAAACCGTCGTCACCCTGGGCGCCGATTTGACGCCCCAGCAGCGGGAAGCGATTCTGAAGGAAATGAATGTGGATCAAAATGTCCAAACGATCGAAGTGACCAACGAAGAGGAACACCGCTATCTCGGGAAATATGTAAGCAAGGCGACCATCGGAACCCGGGCCCTCTCCTCCGCCAAAATCACCCTGGCCGAGAAGGGTTCCGGGATCACGGTGCAAACCAATAACATCACGCACATTACCGAAACGATGTATGCCAACGCGTTGATCACCGCCGGGGTGAAGGATGCGGAGGTATACGTCACCGCCCCGACCCAGGTCTCGGGAACCGCAGGGTTGACGGGGATCCTGAAGGCCTTTGAGGCGGCCGCCGATACCAAAATCAGCGATGAACAAAAGGAAGTGGCCAACGAAGAAATGGTCCGGACCTCCGAGCTGGGTGAAAAGATCGGAGACCCGGACAAGGCAGCCCAGTTCATGATGGATCTCAAACAGAAAGTGGCGGAAAAACAGCCGAAAACCCAGACGGAATTCCGCGACCTGATCATCAACGTTTCCAACGAATACAACATCAATCTGAGCGAACAGGACCTGGAGCAGCTAACCCAGTTAATGCAACGGCTTTCGGAGCTCGACATCGACTGGGGGGCTTTGAGCGACCAGGTGAAAAAGCTGCGGGACAATCTGGATGAATTCCTCAACTCCGAAGAGACGAAAGGGTTCCTGGAAACCCTGCTGGATTGGCTCGCCAGCCTGTTGGATTCCCTGAAGGAAATGTTCTCCTCCAACTAAATCCCCCTGATGGAGAGCGTGGGGGGATCTCCCCGGGAGACGACGCGCCATACACAGATCCTGATAGACGAAAATACCATCCCTTTCCGAGGGGAGGCGGGTATTGCCCGCCTCCCCTCTCTTGTTATCGGAGCGCTCGAAGGATCCAGATCGGA
>JAJYSD010000204.1 GCA_021793745.1 Bacillota bacterium | reverse complement strand
ACCGGCGGGTGGTCCGCGTCCACATGCTGGAACGGGGAAAGCGGATTATCCGGGATGTGATGAAGGCGAGGCAAGCGTATCTGGCGGAGATTTTGTCCACCTTTTCTCCGGAGGAAGTGGAGTCGATCCGCAAACACCTCACCAGGCTCTACGAGAGAATGAAGGAGTAAACCATCCAGTCACCGCCCTGGGAACGCACATAAGATATCGCAACGAAACCATCTGATTCCGATTCGTGGACGCAACACGCAAAAATGGAGGACTGAAGGAGCTATGAATCGAAGTGACCAACCGGCGATCGGCATATTGGATTCCGGTGTTGGCGGATTGACGGTGGTAAAGGAAGTGATGCGCCAGCTCCCCGCGGAACGCATCATCTATTTTGGAGATACGAGTCGGTGTCCCTACGGTCCGCGACCGAGGGAGGAGGTGCTCCGCTTTACGCTGGAGATCGTCCGGTTTCTGGAGCAATTCCCCCTCAAGGCCCTGGTCATCGCATGCAATACCGCCACGGCCGTGGCCCTGGATGAGGTCCGGAAGCGAACGTCCATACCGGTGTTGGGGGTGATCGAGCCCGGAGCCCGTGCGGCCATCCGGACGACCACCCGCGGGCGGATCGGGGTGATCGGGACCCAGGGAACGGTGAGGAGCCGAGCCTATGAGAAGGCGTTGAGGCGGTCGTCCCCTCATCTGTATATTGTCAGTCACGCTTGTCCCGCCTTTGTACCCCTGGTGGAGAGCGATTGCGGTGGCACGGAGGAGGCGCGCAGAGTGGTGGAATCCTCTCTGGCCCCCTTGAAGGAACACCGGGTCGATACGTTGATTTTGGGCTGCACCCACTACCCGCTGATCGCGAACCTGATCGGTGAGGTGATGGGAGAGGATGTTCATTTGATCAGTTCCGCCGAGGAAACGGCGAGGGAACTTAAAGCGATGCTGGCGCAACGGAACCTGCTGGCCTCAGAGGAGCATGCCCTTCTTCGGGACCATCACTTCTATACCAGTGGCGATCCCGAATTCTTTCGGCGGATCGCGGAACGGTGGCTGGGCTGTTCCCTGAAGGTTACCCGAGCCGCGGCGGAAACCCCCATTTCCGGCTCGCTTTAGCTCTTTTGGATTTATCGGTGCTAAAACCCCTCCTGGGCTCGTATACATGGGACTAGAGATTTGTCCAAGGAGGGAAAATGATGCGTGGGAGGATCGCATGCACCGTACTGGTCTTGATGCTTACTCTCGCTTTGACGGGATGTATGTTCGGGCCGGAGCAAAAGACATCCACACCGATTGATCCGCCGCCGGAAGGGGTGGAGAAGAAATACGAGGAGGAGGCCGCGAAACGGTCGACCAAGTCCAAGGAGGATGCCAAGGACCAGGCACAGGTTCAGCTCTATTTTCTGGCGAACGACTATGTGGTTCCCTATGCCGTGGACATGCCGAAGGTGGAGGGGATCGCCAAAGAGGCGGTGAAAATGCTGGTGAGGGGCAGCAAGGTGGAGTCGCAGCTGCCCGAGGGTTTCAGCGGGGTCCTTCCGAAGGGGACGAAGGTGAAGGGTTTAAACATTCAGGAAGGGACCGCTACAGTCGATTTCTCCAAAGAATTTTTGTCCTACCGGCGTGACATGGAGAAAAAGATCCTGGATGCGATCACGTGGACATTGACCGGGTTTGATTCGGTGGAGCGGGTCAACATCTGGGTGGATGGACGCCCCCTCGCCAAAATGCCGAAAGGGAAAACGACCGCCCAGGGGCTGACGAGGAGCCGGGGGATCAATCTGGAGCTGGCTGAAGGGGTAAACATCAGCCAAAGCATGCCGGTGACCCTGTATTTTCTCGGGCAGGCGCCCGATAACACGGTATACTATGTTCCTGTGACCCGGATGATCAATCGCACCGATGATGTGGCCGGTTCGGTCATGAAGGAATTGATTCTCGGGCCCAAGCACGGTTCCGGACTGAACGGGGCCCTGGCAGAGACCTTGAGGGTGAACAAGTTGCAGTTGAAGGATCAGACGGTTCTGGTCGACCTTGGCGGTCAGTTGCTCCAGTATGGCAAAGGGAAGTCGGCTTCCAAGGACGCCGTCCAGACGATTGTCCTCTCCTTGACGGAAAATACGGCCGCCGACAAGGTGAAGATCACGGTCAACGGGAAAGCGGAAGCCAAGGTGGAGGGGAAACCCCTGGACCAGGCGGTGACCCGTCCGGAAGTGGTCAACCCCGCCAGCTTGTGACGGTAAAGCACAAAAACCAATCCGAATGTCCATCCGGATCGGAAGGGGCGAGAGGCAGCCTCTTTTCTTTTGTGGGGGAAAGCGGGTATGTTATAATAAGATGAATTAAATTTGGAGGGAATAACCATTGCGAGTAGACGGACGTAGATATGACGAGATGCGCCGTGTTGAGATTGTGCGGGATTATATCAAACATGCCGAAGGGTCCGTCTACATAGGCGTCGGGGATACCAAAGTGATCTGCACCGCCACGGTGGAGGACCGCGTTCCTCCCTTTATGCGCGGTTCCGGAAAAGGGTGGATCACTGCGGAATATGCGATGCTGCCACGGGCCACCCAAACGCGGACGGTGCGGGAAGCCAGCAAAGGAAAGCTGGGTGGCCGGACGATGGAAATTCAGCGCCTCATCGGCCGTTCCCTGCGTTCCGTTGTCGATTTGTCAGCGATCGGAGAGCGGACGCTTTGGCTCGATTGTGACGTGATCCAGGCTGACGGAGGAACCCGAACCGCATCCATCACCGGAGCCTTCGTGGCCATGGTGGATGCGTTCCGAAAGCTGAAGGAAGAGGGCGTCATTTCCACCTTTCCGGTCAAGGACCTTTTGGCTGCGACCAGCGTGGGGATCGTCGACGGGCAGCCAAGCCTCGATTTGCGCTTTGAAGAGGACGCCGCCGCCCAGGTGGATATGAACGTCGTGATGACCGGGACAGGGAAATTTGTCGAGTTGCAGGGAACGGGAGAGGAATCTCCCTTCACCTCGGAGGAGCTTCTCCAGTTGCTGGATCTCGCCCGTCGGGGCATCCAGCAGTTGATCCAATACGAGCGGGAGTTATTCGGGGACCTTTTTGACGGAATCGGGGAGGTTGGCGAGGATGCCGGAGGATCATCGGAAAAAGTGGCTTTGGACGGAGCTGATTATAGCCACGCGCAACAATCATAAGGTTCGCGAACTGAATGCCCTCCTTGAACGGGAATTGGGCCTTCCGGTCGTCGGATTGAGCCGTTTTTCGGATATCCCCGAGGTGGTGGAGGACGGGGAGACCTTCGAGGCCAATGCCGTCAAAAAAGCGGAGGCGGTCTCCCGGGCCTTGAATCGGCCGGTGGTGGCCGACGATTCCGGGCTGGTGGTCCCCGCTCTGAACGGCGCCCCGGGGGTTCGATCCGCCCGATACGCCGGACCGGAGGCGGACGACCGGGCAAACAACGAAAAATTGCTCCAAGCCCTCCGGGGAGTGGAGGAGAAGGGGCGGGAAGCCTTCTTTGTATGCGTGATGGCATTGAAGATTCCCGGGGAGGAGCCCCGGTGGGTCCGGGGGGAGTGTCATGGCCGCATTGCCCTGGAACCGAAGGGAACGCACGGCTTTGGTTACGATCCTCTGTTTTTCCTCCCGGAATACGGAAAAACCATGGGGGAACTTCCCCCCGAGCAGAAAAACCGGATCAGTCACCGGGCGAAGGCCAGTCGACAGCTGCTCCAGCTGCTGAAGGCGACTTACCGGTTTGAAGGGGCCGCTTCCCCGGAAAGGGGGGAAGGAGGAAGTGCGAGTCCTCATCGTCAGTGATTCTCACGGCCAGGCCGACCTCCTAGCCCGGATCGTGGAGGAAGTTCAACCGGATCACATGATCCACTGCGGCGACTTTTGCACCCCCTTGGACCAACTGCCCGAAATTTCCCGGTCGGTGGTCCGCGGAAACTGCGATTGGGAAGAAGCGGCCGATGAACAGGTTTGGGAGGGGGCCGGCCTCCGCTTTTTCATCACCCACGGACACCGGCACCGGGTCAAACGGGATCTGTCGTTGATCCGGGCCCGGGCTGAAGCGTCGGGAGCCCGAATCGCCTGTTTCGGCCATTCCCACGTGCCCGTCTGCGAACAGAGGGAAAACATCCTGCTGATCAACCCCGAGATCGG
>JAJYSD010000203.1 GCA_021793745.1 Bacillota bacterium | reverse complement strand
TTGTGATGAAACAACAATGATTGCAAAAAAACTTGGACCCAACCCCCGGCGGTTGGTCTACTAGAAGTTTACCACACCTTTTCTCCGCTTTCACCCTCTTCGATGGGCCGTAAAATCTTTCGCTGCACATGGGCTTCCGCCCTTCCAGAAAGAGAGGCCAGGCAAGTCCCTGATAATCTTCTCCCCGCTTATCCATACTATGGAGGAGAGATTTCCGGGAGGGATGACTGTGCAATCGGTTCCCATCCGTATGGATCGAAAATGGCTCGGCCCGTTCCAGGAACGGGTCGAGAGCGACACCGGTTGGTCCACCTGGGAATGGTTCCAACTGGCCGTCGAGGCGGCGGAGGCCCAGGCCGTTCCCGACTTCGACACATTGCAGTGCTTGAATACCCTGACCGGCTTTACCCCCCTTCCCCATCAGACGGCCACCGTCCGTCGGGTTATCAACGAGATGAATGGCCGAGCCATTCTCGCCGATGAAGTGGGGCTGGGCAAGACCATCGAAGCGGGGATGATATTGAAAGAATATCTCCTCCGCGGTTTGGTGAAGAAAGCCTTAATTCTCGTTCCCTCCTCGCTGGTGCTGCAGTGGACCCGGGAGCTGAACCAGAAGTTTCAACTTCCGGCCATGGCCCACAAACAATCCTGGATGTGGGAGCAATGCGACATTCTCGTCGCCTCCATCGACACCGCCAAACGGGAACCGCACCGGGAGAAAGTTCTCTCCCAAACCTACGATCTGCTGATCGTCGACGAAGCGCACAAACTGAAAAACCGGCGCACGAAAAACTGGCAATTGGTCAATCGGATCCGCAAAAAATACTGCCTCCTGCTGACCGCCACGCCCCTTCAAAACCAGTTAACGGAACTGTTCAACCTGGTCACCCTCCTCAAACCGGGCCATTTCGGGCAGGAGGCCCATTTTCAGAACGAGTATATGGCCGGCAAACGCATGCCGAAAAACGAGGAGCGGCTGCGGGAAGAAGTCCGCCGGGTGATGATCCGCAACCGGCGCAGCGACGGCCACGTGCCTTTGACCAAACGGCATGTGACGACCATCCCGATCGCCCTCTCCCCGGAAGAGAGGGCCCTGTACGACGGGGTTACCCAGTTTGTCCGGGATCGCTCCCGTCAGGAGGCCGGCGATTTAAAAAGCGCCCTTTCCCTGATCGTCCTCCAGCGGGAAGTGTGCAGCAGCCGGGATGCGGCGTTTCTCACCCTCTTCAAGATGTTCCAGCGCTCGGAGCAGGATGAGGGAGAGATCTCCCCCGAGGTGACCCATCTGGTGAACCTGCTCAGGGCCGTCAAACGGCAATCCAAAGTGGAACGGGCGATTCAGCTCTTCAAGGAGATCGATGAAAAAGTGATTCTCTTTACCGAGTACCGGGCAACCCAGGACATGATTCTGCGTTCTCTGGCCGCCGAGGGGATTCCCGCAGTCCCCTACCGCGGCGGCTTCGCCCGAAACAAAAAGGATTGGATGATGGAACTCTTTCAGAAAAGGGCCCAGGTGATGGTGGCGACGGAGGCCGGCGGGGAAGGGATCAACCTGCAATTCTGCCGGCACATCATCAACTACGACATGCCCTGGAACCCGATGCGGGTGGAACAGCGGATCGGTCGAGTGCACCGTCTCGGCCAGACCCGCGATGTGCACATCTACAATTTCGCCACGGAAAACACCATTGAAGAGCACATCATCTGGTTGCTCCAGGAAAAGATCAACATGTTTGAAATGGTGATCGGAGAACTGGAAACCATCCTGGAACAGCTGCAGATGAAAGACAATCTGGAACAACGACTGATGCAGATCGTGCTGGAATCGGAGGATGACCGGGAAATCCGGGCGCGACTTGCGGACATCGGTGAAAATATCCGGGAAACCCGCGAGAAAATCCTCGCCGAAACCGAGCACCGGGAGAGGTGGATCCATGGCGGCTGATCGGATTCGCAGGTTTACAGAACGCTTTTTAACCGCCCACGGTTGTCATTTTATCGAAAAAAGCCCGAACCATCTCATCACCCAGCTGTCCATCGAAGCGGACAAGGACCTGGTCCACCGCCCCTTCTACTGGATGTACGTGGAGAAAATGGGGATCGAACCCCAACCCTCCATCCTCACCTTTGTCTTTGATCCGCAGGAATTGGACCAACACGACCGGGGGGAATGCCTGAACCCCGGATCTCCCCGGTTCCTCACTATGCTGGAGGCCGCCAAAAAACGCGGCCGGTTTGTTCGTCTCTTCGAGGAAAGCGCTCGACCGGTGGGCAATCCCTTGAGCTCCCGCCCCTATATTCCCTGGTTGGGAGTCAACTTTCAGGTCTCCTATGTATGCGACCAAAAAAAAGATGTGATCCACTGTCTGGGAATCAACCTGCACAGCGGTGAAATCATGGAGGATTTTTTCCGGGAAATGAAACGGCGGCGGTGGAACGCCAAGCTGCCGGCAAACCGCCACACCATTCAACCCCAACTCCGGATCGCGGAGGGAGTCGGGGAACTGGAGCGCTTCCTCCAAACACAGATTGAGCGGCAGGATATGACCTGTGCGAAACAGGCCTTGAAGCGGATGAGGATAGAGCTGGAACAGTTGGAGCACTTTTTTCCTGAAGGAGAGAACAACGCTGAAAAGGAGCAGCGGATTCGGGAGACCATCTGGCAATATCATCCTCGTGTCGAGGTGGAGGTGATCAATGCCGGGCTCTTCTATTTGGAAGCTCTGTAATCGATGAAGGGACTCCCTTCATCCATGATCCGCGCTCTCCCCTCCCCCTGTCACAGGCCCCTCCAGGAGAATTCTCCCGTGCTATTTTTCTTTGATTTTTTCTCGAAAATTAAAAATCAGTAGTTTAATAGAATCGGCAAATGTGATAACCTAAGGATAACAACGTGGAGCGGGAGGGTAGAAAGCGAGATGAAGCGTTGGCACTTCTTCCTTCTCTCATTTTTTCTTCTTTTTGGATTTTCTTCCGCAGTTCATGCAACATCAGACGATGTACCGGAACATACCCTGAACATTTCCCACCGGCCGGACGGAGAGGGGAAATGGCTTTTCACCGCCACCCTTGAAGGGGAGGATGAAGTCCGGGGGGACTGGACCTTTGATTTGGACGGACACGATTCGACCACGGTCGAATACGAAGGCGGACAAGCCCAGGCCACATTCTCCATCTCTTCTCCCGGCAAGCACCAGCTGAATGTCTCCTTCGAAGGCCGTTTGGGGGACCGGACCGGAAGGCTGAACAAGGAATACATATTTGAGGTCCCGGCCCTTTCCGTCACAATCGATGATTCCAAAGCCGTCTCCGCCCACCTCCATTATGCCGAAACATCCGAAGGGAAGTGGTCCTTCGCCCTGGGAAGGGAAAACGGAGAGCTGGTGGAGATCCAGGAAAGCCCTTCGAACCACGGCCCCCACTTCTCCAAAAAGCTCGGAGACCTTCAACCCGGTAACTATCACCTGTTCGTCACCTACCAGGGCAAGATCGACGGCGTGGAGACAGGATTCAAAAAATCCCACACACTCCATGTGGATGAACAGGGCAATCTGACGCTCGCCCCCGGCGAAAAAGGGGATTCCCCGGCGGTGATCACCACCACGGAGCAGGTGGCCCAGGTGCTTGAAAATTCCAAGCAGGGCGGAAAGCTGCCCAAAACCGCCACTCCCCATCCCAGCTACGCCCTGGTCGGTTTTCTCCTCCTTCTGGGAGGCTGGAGACTGCTCAAGCGATCGTCCGGGAAGCAAACTGCGTTTTGATGAAAATCAAATCGGCAAACAGCGAAAAAGGCCCGATCAAGGGCCTTTTTCGCTGTTGATCCCATGGGACGACCTAAAACCGCGGGGACCGAAGGAGCCTCGGCCGAGCGCATGAAATCACGGGTTCTACACCCGGCCGTACATTTCCGGGCGACGGTCCTCAAAGACCGGGATGGTCTTGCGCACGTGAAGGGCGGCGGAGGGATCGATCTCCACGGTTAGCACCGTCTCTTCCCCGGCTCCTTCCACCAGGCTCTCCCCCCAGGGGTCCACCACCATCGAATGGCCGCCGTACAGGGTCCCTTCTTCTTCTCCCACCCGGTTGACCGCCACGACGAACATCTGGTTCTCCACCGCCCGGGCCTGGTTCAGGATGCGCC
>JAJYSD010000202.1 GCA_021793745.1 Bacillota bacterium | reverse complement strand
ACGGCCTGGACCCCCAAGGCCTCTTTGATCCTCGGGTTGACCGGAATAATCTCGTACCCCGCCTCCTGCATGGCCTTGGCCACCTGGTGGGAGGTGCGCTCCGGATTGTCCGACAGTCCGACGACGGCGATTCGCCGCTTTGTCTCCAGGATCTCCTTGATTTCTTCCCGGCTCGGGTTTTCCACCCTCGTCATCCCCTTTCGCATTTGTTCCACCCTTATTGTACCGCACTTACCGCGGCTCATGTCCATCGCCGGCGATGCGGTTTGTCTGCAGAAGGGGCACCTCGGGAGGAAACGCTCCCGCGATGCTGGAGCGATCAAAAGGAGCCTCCCTCACGCCCTTTTTTCCGGCCGCTGTTGCGAGGCTGGAAGAAACAAACTATTTTTGATTTGCGAAAATAAGGGAATAATAGTAGAAACGGAAGATCTTGCCTTTTCCGGATCAAACCGTTTCCGCCGCACCAAGGGGAGGATGGGGGACTCCTTCCCGTGTGCCGCGGAATAACAAAACGAGGTGAGACCCATGGCGTTGTTGGACAAACTGAACGTTTATCAGCGGCAGGAGGCGTCGCTGAAATGGGAGGGGACGTTCCTGGACTATCTGGAGATGGTCAAAGAGCGGCCCCATATCGCCCAGCACGCCCACGCGCGCATCTACCGGATGATCCAGGACGCCGGGGTAGAAGTATCCGGAGAACGTCGCAACTATAAATTTTTCAGCGAAGAACTGTTCGGTTTGGAAGAGACGATCCGAACCCTGGTGGAAGAATACTTTCAACCTTCGGCGGAGCGGCTGGACGTCCGCAAGCGCCTGCTGCTCCTGATGGGGCCTGTCAGCGGAGGAAAGTCCACCATCGTTTCCCTGCTGAAGCGGGGATTGGAACGGTATACCCGGACCGACGCCGGCGCCGTATACGGGATCAAAGGATGTCCCATGCACGAGGAACCCCTTCACCTGATTCCGGAGAGTTTGAGGGCTGAATTTTACGAAGAGTATGGAATACACATCGAAGGAACCCTGTGCCCGGTCTGCCGCCACCGGCTGGATACCGAATGGGAAGGGGACGTCGGGCGGGTTCCGGTGGAGCGCATCCTGTTTTCCGAAGAGCGGAGGGTGGGCATCGGCACCTTTGCTCCCTCCGATCCCAAATCCCAGGACATCTCGGAATTGACCGGCAGCATCGACTTTTCCACGATCGCCACCTACGGATCCGAGTCGGACCCTCGGGCCTATCGCTTTGACGGCGAACTGAACATCGCCAACCGGGGAATGATGGAGTTTCAGGAAATGCTCAAATGCGACGAAAAGTTCCTGTGGAACCTGCTTTCCCTCACCCAGGAGGGCAATTTCAAGGCCGGCCGTTTCGCCCTCATCTCCGCCGATGAGCTGGTGATCGCCCACACCAACGAAGCGGAGTATCGCCATTTTATCAGCAACAAGAAAAATGAGGCCCTCCATTCCCGGATCATCGTCATCAAAGTGCCTTACAACCTGCAGGTGAGCCAGGAGGAGCGGATTTACCGCAAAATGATCCGACAGAGCAATCTGAATCGGATGCATATCGCCCCCCACGCCCTGTGGACGGCGGCGGTCTTCTCCATCCTGACTCGGCTGAAGGATTCCAAGCAGCCCAACATGGATCGACTGAAAAAGATGCGCCTGTACGACGGGCAGGAGGTGGAGGGCGTCTCCGCCAAGCAGGTAGAGGAGCTGAAAAAGGAATTTCCCGATGAAGGAATGTCGGGGATCGATCCCCGGTACGTGATGAACCGGATCTCCAGTGCCCTGATCGAGGGCGAGAAGAACTGCATCAATGCCCTGGATATCCTCCGCTCCCTCAAAAACGGCCTGGATCAGCATCCGTCCATCACCGCCGAAGAGAAGGAGCAGGCCCTCAACCTGATCTCCGTCGCCCGGGCGGAATACGACGAGGTGGCCAAAAAAGAAGTGCAGAAAGCCTTCGTCTACTCCTTTGAAGAATCGGCCCGAACGCTCCTCAACAATTATCTGGATAACGTGGAGGCCTACTGCGGCGGCCACCGGCTGAAGGATCCCCTGACCGGAGAAGCCCTGGATCCCGACGAAAAGCTGATGCGGTCCATCGAAGAGCAGATCGGCATCACGGAAAACGGCAAACGGGCCTTCCGGGAGGAGATCCTGATCCGCATCTCCTATTACGCCCGCAAGGGAAAAACCTTCGACTACACCTCCCATCCGCGCCTGAAGGAAGCGATCGAGAAAAAGCTGTTCAGCGACCTGAAGGACGTGGTGAAAATCACCACCTCCAGCAAAACCCCGGATGAAACCCAACTGAAACGGGTGAACGAAGTCGTTTCCCGGCTGATCGATCACCACGGATATTGCGCCGTCTGCGCCAACGACCTGTTGACCTATGTGGGCAGCTTGCTCAATCGTTGACCCCAAGGAGGAATGCGCCATGACGGCAAAACGTCTGTTTCTCCTTTCCCGGGAGGACTGGTCCCTCCACCGGAAAGGCCAACTGGACCAGCTCCGTCACCAGGAAAGGGTTCGGGAGGCGATCCGCGAGAACCTCTCGGATTTGATCTCCGAAGAATCGATCATCCTGAATCAAAACGGCCAAAAGGTGAAGGTGCCGATCCGCACCCTGGAAGAAGTGCGCTTCCGCTTCAACCGGGACAAACAATCCCACGTCGGCCAAGGGGACGGCACCGGCCAACCGGGGGACATCATCGGCCGTGCCGCCCCCGGCGCCGGCCAGGGCCCCGGTGCCGGCGACCAGCCCGGTGAAGACGTCTACGAGGCGGAGGTGTCGGAGGAGGAGCTGGCCGCCATCGTCTTCGAGGGATGGGAACTGCCGGATCTGAAGCAGAAGGAGCCGGATCAACTCCCTGCCGAGCGGCCGGTTTTCGATGATATTCGCAAACGGGGCCTGATGGGAAACCTGGACAAAAAGCGGACCTACCTGGAAAGCCTCAAGCGCACCCTGCGGGAGGGGGGCGCCACCCCCACTCTCCTGCCGGAGGATCTGCGGTTCAAAACCTGGAACGATAGGGAGCTGCCCCAGTCCAAGGCGGCCGTCTTTGCCATGATGGACACCTCCGGCTCCATGGGAACATTTCAGAAGTGGATGGCCCGGGCGTTCTTTTACTGGATGGTCCGATTCCTCAAAACCCGGTATCCCTACGTGGAAACCGTCTTTCTGGCCCACCACACTGAAGCGATGCAGGTGACGGAGGAGCAATTTTTCCACCGGGTGGAAAGCGGAGGAACCCGCTGTTCCTCGGTGTACGAATTGGCGCTGCAGCTGATGGAAACCCGCTACCCGGCTCAGCAATACAACCTGTACGCCTACCACTTCACCGACGGGGACAACCTGCCCAGCGACAACGAACCGACCGTGGAGCTGATCCGAAGGCTCATCGAGGCGTGCAACCGCGTGGGGTACGGCGAGATCAACCCCCATGCCCGGTCGAACACCCTGATGCAACACATGCGTTCCATCCAGCATCCGGCCTTTGTGACAGCCACCTTCCGCTCCAAGGAGGACATCCATCCGGCCCTCAAGCATTTTTTCTCCCGCTCCACCGCCGGCGAAGGAGGGAGCCGCCATGCAACCCCGTGAATTGCAGCTACTGGAGCAGTCCATTGAAGAGATCACGGAACGCTCCCTGTCCGCCGGACTCGATTTCTTTCCGATGCGCTACGAAATCACGCCGGCGGATATTCTTTACTCCATCGGTGCCTACGGCATGCCCACCCGGTTTTCCCACTGGAGTTTCGGCAAAGCCTATTACCGGTTAAAAACCGATTACGACTTCGGTCTGAGCAAAATCTACGAGCTGGTGATCAACTCCGATCCGTGCTATGCCTTCCTGCTGGAATCCAACTCCCTGCTTCAAAACAAACTGATCGCCGCCCATGTCCTGGCCCACAGCGACTTCTTCAAAAACAACGCCTATTTCTCCCTGACCAACCGGAACATGGTGGAAAGCATGGCGGTCACCGCCCGCCGCATCCGCGCCTACGAAGAACAATACGGACGGAAAACCGTGGAAGCCTTCCTGGACGCGGTCCTGTCCATCCACGAACACATCGATCCCCACACCGTCTTCCGGGACGGCACCCCCACCGGTTACCGGCCGGATCGACAAAGGGGAGCGGACGACGGCGAACCGGCAGATC
>JAJYSD010000201.1 GCA_021793745.1 Bacillota bacterium | reverse complement strand
TCCGATCTTTCACCCGTCGCCGCACTTCCATCCAAATCGGAGGAGCCCGGAACGTGGGCCAGCACCACGATGGCCCTGACGCCCTTTTTCTTCAGCTTTTTCACCGCCCGATTGATAGCCTCCGTCTCATCGATAAACCGCACCGAGTCCACGCCGCTGGGATCGACGAGGTGGGGGGTTTCGGTGAGCACCACTCCCACAAAGCCGATCGGTATCCCCTTCACTCTTTTCACGACATAGGGCGGAAGGATCGGCTTTTGGGTTTCCTTGTCCACCACATTGGCGACCACATAGGGGAAGTCCGCTCCGGCAAAATCACCGGTATCGGGATGAGAGCCTCCGCGGATCAAACGGAGCATCTCCTCCACCCCTTCATCGAACTCGTGATTTCCCACGGTCCCCACATCCACTCCGATTCGGTTCAAAAACTCGATCGTTGGCTCGTCCTGAAGCAGAGCCGATATCGGCGCACTGGCTCCCACCATATCTCCGGCATGAACGATCAACGTATTCTTATTCTCCGCCGCACGGCGCTTCAGGTGTGCCGCCAAATAATCCGCCCGTCCCACGGGCTTTCCCTCCACCTGCTGTGTCACATTCAGCTGGCCGTGAAAGTCGTTGATCCCCAGAATCTGTACATCCACGTACCGCTTCGGATGAAAACGTGCGGCTTCATCGCCACCCGCCGCCCAAACCGGCCCGACGGAGGCGGTAAACAACAGCGCAGCGGCGATCAGCCCAAAACATACCCGCAAAACCGACCGTTTCCCCATCTTCGTCCCCCTCTTTCTTTCGGATCAAGGGTTTCATCCCAAGCATACCTCGCAACCTTTAAGAACCGATCAACGGAAAGTTAAAAAACCGAAAAATTTGCTCGCTCCATTCATGTTCAACAAAAAATGGGGAAATTCCTGTCGGAAATTTCCCCGGGTATGGATAAACCTCTGTTTACAACGACAAAGTTAATCCGGTCTCCGCCAACCACCACCGGCCCGAATAGCTCCCCTTCACCTCTTCTTCGATCTCGTTCCGATCGTATTCCGGAAACAGATGGGTCAGCAAAAGGCCCTTGGCCCGGATGGACGCCGCCGCTTCCGCCGCCTGCTGGACCGACAGATGGCCGACGGGCTCATCAGGGAGGTCCCGTTGCAAAAACGTTCCTTCACAGATGAACAAATCAGGCTCCTGGGCCATCAAGGACCAATCGGTCCTGGGGCCGGAATCCGCCCCGTACAGAATCGTGCGCCCAAGCCCCTCCAGCCGGGCCGCAAAACACGGAATCCCGTGATCGGTGCGAAAGAAAGTCACTTCCCATCCGCCGAGGGGATATCCCTCCCCCTCCCGGATCGGATGAAGCTGAATCGCATCATGATAGGCAAGGAGATTTCCCCATTTTTCCGGTTGAACGGGGGCATAAACCGGGAGAGGGGCTTGTCGCCATCCCAGGCGCATCGCCGTTTGAATCGCGTACTGGAGGACGAAGAAATCGGCAATGTGGTCATGGTGAAGGTGGGACAAAATCACCGCATCCAGTCGATAGGGGGGACACACCTCGGCCAGCTTGGCAAGCACCCCGCTGCCGCAGTCGATCAAAATCCGATATCCCTCCGCCTCCAACAAATATCCGGGAGTGGCTCCGCCCGGAGCCGGAAACGGAGAGTGGCACCCGAAGACTCTCCACTGCATGTCTGATCGCCTCCGCTTGAAACCGGGTAAATGACGAAAGGATTAATTGAAGTCATTATGCCCAAGATAAAAAGGCCGCTTTCGTCAAGCGGCCTTCGTTCGTTGACCGATGTTTCCCGAGCGACGCCCTACGGTACAACCGAGGCAGAAAGTCGCCGTCTCTCCTCCGCTTGCAGCCACCAAAGCCGGTTCATCAGGAAAATTCGGCGACCATGGCCTCGAACTTCTCACGAGGCAGGGTCAAATCCTGTTTGACGAGCGGCTCTTCACGGAATCCGGGAATCATATCTTCGTAAGAGGGACGATCCTTGTCTTGATAAATGATCCCCGTTACCAGGCTGTTATGCTCCATCAATTTCTGCATCGCCATGCTGCGGTCGGAGGGATCGTACCCCTCTACCTCTTCCAGGTTGACCAGGTGATCCTTGTACCAATCGTAGGTGTTGATTTTATTGTAGGTGACGCAGGGGCTGTACACATTGATGAGCGAAAATCCCTTGTGCTTAATCCCCTCTTCGATCAGACGCGTCAGCTGCTTCAGGTCGCTGGAAAACCCTTGGGCGACAAAGCCCGCCCCGGCCGTCAAAGCCATTTCCATCGGAGAGAGGGGCGACTCGATGGAACCCCTGGGCGTACTGTTGGTTTTGAAGCCCATGGCACTGCGGGGAGAGGTTTGCCCCTTGGTCAAACCGTAAACCTGGTTATCCATCACAATGTAAGTGATGTCCACGTTGCGCCGAATCGCATGGATGGTATGCCCCATTCCGATGGCAAAGCCGTCTCCGTCACCCCCCGCAGCCACCACCGTCAGGTCCCGGTTGGCCAGTTTCAACCCCTGGGCGATGGGAAGGGCACGGCCGTGGATCCCGTGAAAGCCGTAAGCATTCAGATACCCGGAGATACGGCCGGAGCAACCGATCCCCGAAACGAGCGCCACATCTTCCGGTTCCAAACCGAGATTGGCAAAGGCGCGCTGCATGGCGGCCAATACGGAAAAGTCTCCGCACCCCGGGCACCAGTTGGGTTTTACCTTATTCCGAAATTGTTTAAACGTGGCCATGGACCATCAGCTCCTTGCACTGGTTGTAAACCTCCGAAGGCAGGAAGGGCGTGCCGTCGTATTTTCCGCCATGGACAATTTTTTCTGCCATGCCCACGTGGAGCTTCAGCAGAGAAGCCAGCTGCCCGGTCGCATTGTTTTCCACGACAAGGACCCGTTTCGCTTTTTTCATCTGCTCAAGCACCGGTTCGGTCGGGAAGGGGAGAACCTGACGGATGTGAATGTGATTGACCCGGATCCCATCTTCCGTAAGGCGCTCCATCGCTTCTTGAATCGTCCCGCGGGTGGACCCGATACCGACGATCAGGAGATCGGCCTCTTCGTGGGCGGCATCGATGAAGACCGGGTTTTCAAATTCGATGCCGTTGGCCAATTTGGACAAGCGCTTATCCATCATTTTCTTCCGGTTGACCGGATTTTCCGAAGGACGCCCCGTTTCGTCGTGCTCCACCCCTGTCACGTGATGCAACCCGTTCTTCTTCCCGGGCAGGACGCGCGGGGAAATGCCGTCTTCCGTAAATTGATACCGTTTAAACAGGGTGTTTTCCGGCAGGGGAGGCAGCTCTTCCTCATCGGAGATCAGGCGGCCCCGGTCGATCTGAATCCGATCGTAATCCAGCGGCTCCACGGTCTGCTTCCCGAGGGAGAGTGCCAGGTCGGACAGGATGATGACCGGACACTGATATTTTTCGGCCAGGTTAAAGGCCTGAATGGTATCGTAGAAGCACTCCTCCGCCGTGCTGGGGGCGATCACGATCTTGGGAATCTCCCCGTGGGTGCTGTAGATCATCGCGGTGATATCGCTTTGCTCCTGCTTGGTGGGCAAGCCGGTGCTGGGACCGCCGCGCTGCGTATTGACAATGACTGCCGGCGTCTCGGTCATTCCCGACAGGCCGATCGCCTCCGTCATCAGGGAAAGACCCGGTCCGGCCGAGGCGGTGAAAGCGCGGACGCCGCCGTAGTTGGCTCCGATCACCATCGAGATGGCTGCGATCTCGTCCTCCGTTTGAACGACGGTGCCTCCGAATTCAGGAAGTCTTTTGATCATCTGCTCCATGATCTCGGAGGAAGGCGTGATCGGATAGGCAAACATCAGCCGGCATCCCGCTGCAATCGCTCCCAGTGCGATCGCATCGTTACCAATCATATAAAGGCGCCGCTTTCCGTCACTTTTTTCCAGCTGCAGATCCGGAAGAGCGCCGCCGACCTCCTCCAGAATAAACCGGGCGCCGCGGGAAATCGCTTCCATGTTCTTGTCGACGATGTGTCGTCCCTTGCGCAGAAACTTCTCTTCAATGACCTCTTCAAAGGCCTCTACGGGCAATCCGAGAAGGGCGCTGGAGGAACCTACCGCCACCATGTTTTTCATTTGAGTCATGCCGACTTCTTCGGCGATCTTTGTAAACGGAACGGAATAAAGGTGTACG
>JAJYSD010000200.1 GCA_021793745.1 Bacillota bacterium | reverse complement strand
TCGGGCTGGACCGCAGACAGGATCACGTGATCGCTGTCGGTGATAATCACCGCCCGGGTACGACGCCCGTATGTAGCATCAATCAGCATGCTCCGCTCCCGCGCCTCCTGAATGATCCGCTTGATGGGCGCTGAATCCGGGCTGACGATGGAGATGATGCGGTTGGCAGAGACGATGTTGCCGAAACCGATATTGATCAATTTGATACTCAAGGGCTTATGCCTCCTCGTTTTGATCCATGGCTGATATAAAAACAGGGCAACCGGCGATTCTCGGGCTTTGCCGCTGCAATCCTGGCGTATCCTCCACTTCCCAGTAGTTATTGTAGTCCCTTTCCCTGAAGGAATCAATTCCGGGGGCCTTCACTCGATGTTTTGCACCTGCTCCCTCATTTTCTCCAATTCGCTCTTGCAGTCGACGACCCACAGGCTGATCTGCCCGTCGTTCGCCTTGGAACCGATCGTGTTGATCTCCCGGTTCATCTCCTGCAGCAGGAAGTCGAGGCGCCGTCCCACGGGTTCATCGCTGGAAAGGAGTTGACGAAGCTGATTCAGATGGCTTTCCAACCGGGTCAGCTCCTCGTCAATATCCGCCTTTTCCGCATAGAGGGCCGCCTCCATCATCAACCGACTTTCATCCAGGGAAGCTCCCTCCATCCACTCCTTCAAGCGCGCCTCCAAACGCCGACGATAATCATCGACCACCCGGGGCGCCCGCACCCGGATTTCCATGAGCCGCTTGCCCAATACCTCCGCCCGGGAAACCAAGTCCTCCGCCAACGCCGCCCCCTCCTTCTCCCGCATCTCAACCAAGTTGGATCCGGCTTCACGGACGGCTTCAAGCAGGGGCGCGCTGCAGGATTCCGGATCCAGGGGAGCCTCTTCAATGCTGATAACCTCCGGAACATGAAAAAGATCGCTGACGGACAGCGATCCGTCCAAAGCGAAGTGCTCTTTCATCTCCCGGGCAGCACGAACCACCGACTCGGCGACTGACCAATCTACCGTCACCTTCCGCCGGGAGGACTGCTCGGTTCGGAGCTGGACAAACACATCCACCCGACCGCGGCGCACCATCGACTGGATCACCCGCTTGATCCGTTCCTCCAGGGAGACCCAGCCGGCGGGAAGACGGACCGTGATGTCCAAAAACCGGTTGTTGACCGAACGCATTTCCACTTCGTAACCGATTCCGTCCTCGAGCCGATATCCTCTACCATATCCGGTCATGCTTCGGATCTTGCTGTTTTGTCCCATGGTTTCATTTTACCAAGATTTCCGTTTTCCCCTCAAGGGATCGCCGGGCCTCCTACGGGCGCCCATCTTGCTGTAAGATGAAGACGAGTCCATCAAGCAGTGGGAGGCCCTCTCGATGAACGAACACTACCGACGGTGGTTGGAATTTGAGAACTTGGATGCCGAATTGAAAAGGGAACTTCACGCGCTGACGGATGAAGAGGAGATCCGCGACCGCTTCTGCGGCCACCTCGCCTTCGGTACCGCCGGCCTTCGGGGAATCATCGGCGCCGGAACCAACCGGATGAATCGATACACCGTCCGGCGGGCCACCGAGGGCTTGGCCCGCTATCTGCTCAAACACGCGGACAACCCCCGAGGGAAGGGGGTCGTCATCGCCTACGACTCCCGCCGCTTTTCCCGCACCTTTGCCGAAGAGGCGGCCGGGGTGCTGGCCAACCACGGCATCCGGGTCCACCTCTTCCGGGAACTGCGTCCCACCCCTTTCCTCTCCTTTGCCGTGCGCCACCTGGAGGCCGCCGGGGGGATCATGATCACCGCCAGCCACAATCCGCCGGAGTACAACGGGTACAAGGTGTACGGCCCCGACGGCAGCCAAATTCTTCCCCGGACAGCCCATCGGATCCTGGAAGAGATTCTCCGGATCCGCGATGAGCTGACCCTTCCCACCCTGCCCTTGGCAGAGGGCATCGCCTCCGGACGGATCCGCCTCCTGGGAAAGGAGCTGGACGAGGCCTATCACCGGCACCTCCGGGGCATATCCATCCATCCCGACCTGGGAAAACGGGCGGGGGATTCCCTCCGGATCGTCTTCACTCCCCTTCACGGCACGGGAAATGAGCCGGTTCGCCGGGCCCTGTCGGACTGGGGATTCTCCCGGGTATTCCCCGTGGCGGAACAGGAGAAACCGGATCCCGATTTTTCCACCGTCTCAACCCCCAATCCGGAGGAGGCCCAGGCCTTCCGCCTGGCCCTGGAATGGGCTCGAAAAACGGACGCCGACTTGGCCGTCGCCACCGATCCCGATGCCGATCGCCTGGGACTGGCCGTAAAAAAACCGTCGGGACAGTGGACCCTATTGACCGGCAATCAGATCGGCGCCCTGCTCCTCTACTATATCCTCAGCCAACGCAAGGCAAAGGGAGCGCTTCCGAAAAACGGAGCGGTGATCCAGTCCATCGTCACCTCCGATTTCGGCCGAACCATCGCCGAATCCTACGGGGTTGCCGTCGTCGAGACGCTGACGGGTTTCAAATATATCGGCGAAAAAATCGGCAAATATGAACGAACCGGCACCCATACCTTTCTGTTCGGCTATGAAGAGAGTTGCGGCTTTCTGATCGGCGATTTCGCCCGGGACAAAGACGCGGTACAGGCCGCCGCCCTCACCTGTGAAATGGCCGCATACCACCGCCTGAATGGACACTCCCTGTGGGAAGTGTTGGAGGACTTGTACCGCATGTACGGCTACCATCGGGAAGCAGTCCTCTCCCTTACGCTGAAGGGCGACAGGGGAAGGGCAACCGTCGCACAAACCCTGGACCGGCTTCGCTGTAAACCTCCCCGGCATATCGGAGGCATCGACGTGGCGGGGATCAAGGATTACGGCCGGGGTGTGGACGGCCTCCCCCCTGCCGATGTGATCAAATGCTTGCTCGCCGACGGAAGCTGGGTGGCGGTCCGCCCCTCTGGGACCGAACCCAAGATGAAGTGGTATTTCAGTGCCGTGGATCGGGATTCCGCCGTCGCCGAGGAAAAGCTAAAGGGGATGAAAAACTTTGTTGCCCGGTGGATGAGCGAATCCCATTGAAGGAGCCTCGGCGGCGGAGACGGTTCCGCCCGCCGAGGCCCGGGCCGCGCTCGGTCCGGCGAGTCGTTGCGCGTGGGGAATGGGGCCGATCCGCTCACGGAAAGGGATCAGGCGCTCTCCCCTTGGGGCGGGATTGCGCCGGCTTTTCCGCTTCCGGAAAAGGGAAGATCGCCTCTGCGATCTTCCCCGTATCACAACCATCAGGAATTCCCTTCTCCCTCCAGCCGCCTTCTCAATCGCTCTCCCTCGGCTTCAAAGCCCGGCTTGCCCAGCAGGGCGAACATGTTCCGCTTGTAGGCTTCGACCCCGGGTTGATCGAAGGGGTTGACCCCCAGCAGGTAGCCGCTGATCCCGCAGGCCTTTTCAAAGAAATAGACGAGCTGTCCGTACGTATAGGGAGTCACTTCGGGAATGCGCACCACCAGATTGGGAACCCCTCCGTCCACGTGGGCCAAGAGAGTTCCTTCAAAGGCCTTCTTGTTGACAAAATCCATCGTCTTCCCCGCCAGGTAATTCAGACCGTCCACATCTTCCGGATCCTCGGGAACCGGGAGGTCCGTCTGGGGCTTGTCGATGGCCAAAACCGTTTCAAACAAGTTGCGAAGCCCCTCCTGAACATACTGCCCCATGGAGTGCAAATCGGTGGTGAATCCGACCGAAGCGGGGAAAATCCCCTTCCCGTCCTTCCCTTCGCTCTCCCCGAAGAGTTGCTTCCACCACTCGGCAAAGGAAAGGAACGACGGTTCGTAGTTAACCAGCAGCTCCACCGTCTTCCCCTTGCGATAAAGCGCATTCCGCACAGCGGCGTAACGGGCGGCCGGGTTCTCCGCCAAATCGGGGTTCCGGTAGGCTTCGGCAGCATCCCTGGCTCCGGCCATGACCGCTTCGATATCCACCCCCCCTGCGGCGATGGGCAACAATCCCACCGCGGTCAACACCGAATAGCGTCCGCCCACATCATCGGGGACCGTAAACGTTTCGTACCCTTCGGCATCCGCCATTTTTTTGAGGGCCCCCCGGGTGCGGTCGGTGGTGACGTAGATCCGGCGGCGGGCACCTTCCTTCCCGTAACGCTTCTCCATCAACTCCCGGACAATCCGGAAAGCGATCGCCGGTTCGGTG
>JAJYSD010000199.1 GCA_021793745.1 Bacillota bacterium | reverse complement strand
TCGCCCGCACCGATGTCGAGCACCAGGCCAATATCGACCGGAGCAAACAGAATCAGCAAAGCATGGGCAACTGATGCCAAGACCAAAAAGGGGGGATTTCCCCCTTTTTTTGTTCCGAAGGAGGAAAAAACGTTTCGCAAGGTTTTCCTCTCCGCCGGGAGGAAGGTGTCCTCCAGGTGACTGTCGGGTTGCGACGGCAGGAAAATCGTATTACAATAAATATACCGAACGGTCGGTCTACGGAGGAATTCCCATGGGCAAAGGAAGAAGCGACGGAGAAATTACCCGTCGCATGATCATTGAGCGGGCGAAAGAGCTTTTTGCCCGCAAGGGATATGGTGCCGTCTCCATGAACGAAATTTGTGAGGCGGCCGGGGTGAGCAAGGGGAGTCTGTATCACCATTTCGCGGGAAAAAAAGAACTGTTTTTAACCCTCGTGGAAGAGAATATCGAGCATTGGAAAAATCAATGGGAAGAGAAGCGACGCAACCTCACTTCCGCCACGGACCAATTGTATGCGTTGGCGGAGCACTATGCCGATGAAGTGCAGGACCCGTTGTCGAAGGCGCTGGAGGAATTTGTCCGAAGTCACGGGTCGGACGAGGCGACTGTGGAACGGTTGTGGCAGCTGGCCCAGTCACAAACCCAGGCCTGCCGGGAAGTGCTGCGGGAAGGAACGGAACGGGGCGAGTTCGTGCATGAAAATCTGGAGGACGCCGAACTGATTGTCAGTGCCCTGTTTGAAGGTTTGGGCAAGATCTTTTTCGATGATAGCGGCAGGCTGGTGGAGGATACCCGGGCGATGAAGGAGGAAGCAGTCCGGGTGAGCCGAAAGGCGGTCCGGATGTTGCTCCATGGAATTGCTGCCGGTCGCAAAGGTTATTAAGGAATCCCCCAAGAGGGGGATCCTTATTGAATTAAAATTAGACCGAACGGTCGGTCTGGTGGGGGTATCTCTATGCAACGTTTGTTGTCTAACCGGGTGTTTCGCTTGGTGATGGTGTCCGATCTTTTGCAGCACACGGCGATTTGGATCCGAAATATGGCACTCCTCTTCTTTGTGATGGAGAGGACCGGCGGGGATCCGGTGGCAGTCGCCCTGCTGACGGTGGCGGAGTATGTTCCGATCTTTGTCTTTTCGGTCATCGGAGGGGTGTTGGCTGACCGGTGGAACCCGAAACGGACGATGATCGTGGGGGATTTGATGAGCGCGGCCTCGGTGGGAGTGATCCTTTGGTTGTTGACAAAGGGTTGGTGGGAAGCCATCTATGTCGCAACCTTTGTGTCGGCGGTGGTGAGTCAGTTTTCCCAGCCTTCCTCGGCCAGGATTTTCAAGAAGCATGTTCCCGACGGGGACGTTTCCGCTGCAGTCGGTCTGTCCCAAAGTTTGATCTCCCTGTTTTTGATCGGAGGACCGGTATTGGGAACATGGGTATACCAAAGTTTCGGTCTGTTTTTTTCCCTGAAGGCCATCCTGTGTCTGTTTCTGATTTCGGCATGGATCCTCACCTTGTTGCCCCATGATCGGGGGCGGCAGGATCGGGGAGAGACTTCCCTGAGCTTCGAATTGGTTGCGGGACTTCGTTTTATCCGTTCGAATAACGTGCTGGTCCGTCTGATGATCGCCTTCGCCGTCATCGGGGCCGGTGTGGGCCTGATCCAACCGTTGGAGGTGTTCATTGTGACCAATCGGTTGGGTTTGCCGAAAGAGGTCGTACAGTGGTTTCACGCGGCCGAGGGAATGGGGATGCTCCTGGGAGGGGCATTGGGCGCTGTCTTTGCCAGCCGCATGGAGGGCCGCGTCATGCTGTCGGTCGGCATCCTCTTCCTCTCCTTATCCGCCGTGGGGGAAGCTCTTTCCGTATGGCCGTTGTTGACCTGGTGTTTCCGGTTTACGGGCGGCTTTTTCCTCGCCTTTATCAACATAAGCGTGGGGACGTTCATCATCCGTCAGATCCCCGAAGCGATGGTCGGCCGTGTGAACGGCTTGGTTACCCCAATCTTCACGGGCACGCTCCTTGTCGGTTCCGCTCTCTCGGGATGGTTGATGGTGTGGATCGGATTGATTCCGGTCATGCTGGCGGCGGCTGCAGTGATCGCCCTGGCCCTGTTTCCCTCTGCCGGAGTCCGTGTCGGGGCGCATTCGGAAGAAACATCTGTTGTCTCCCCGCAAACGCGGTCGGAATGAATGGTGACGGGAAAAAGCAAATATCGGTTGAGCGACACCTCCGCAACCGCGGAGGTGTCCGGCTTTTCCATGGGACGTTTCGGGACGGAAAGGCGAGCAGAAGGGAAGCACCCTTTTCTGGTGCGAGGCTGGACACAATCAGTCCCCGACTTGTCCGGGGTCGTCAACCCTTTCTTCCGTCCGTTTTTCCGGCGCTTACGCACACCGATGTGGCAAAACCGACGGCGCTGATCGTCAACAGGGTGTGAAGGAGTCGTTGGGAATCGAGGATCGGGCTTCCGCAGGCGATGACCAAGGCATCGACCAGAAAGATGAGCACCCCTGCGTTCCATCCCGTCCGTTCCGACACATATTGGGCGATCAGATCGGTTCCTCCCGTGCTGGTTCCGTGGCGGAGCATGATTCCGACACCGGTCCCCACCAGGAGGCCGCCCATCATGGCGCTGGGAAACATGGGCAGGTGAAACCCACTGCGAAAGGGGGAAAGGCTGTCGATCATCAGGGAGGAGACCGAAAGCCCTACCAGGCTGTTGAATAGCAGACGCCGGTTCATCTTTCCGACGAAGAGATAGATGGGGACGCTGAGCAGGAAAACGGAAAATCCCGTCTTGAGTCCCCACAGGTAGCGCATGATCAGGGCCAGGCCGATGATTCCGCCGTCCAGCAGGCGGTGGGGGGAGAGAAAGAAATTGATTCCCAGGCTGATCAAAAGCCCTCCCAGGAGTATGGGCAGAATGGGTGGCATGCGAGGATCTTCCTCCGCAGGTTGTCCGTACATCGTATGAACGGGGCAGGAGGAATATGTCGCTCTTCCAGCCGAGGAATACTTCTTCCCGTCGATGTCCAAGATGGAGATGACAACGGAAGGCGGGGAGATCGATGGATGGCAGAAGAACCCGTTGGCGAAGTTACGGGATGGCCTTTCTGTTTCTGTTGGCTTTTATGGGCCTGGTTTTGCGCCTCTCCTCGATTCAGCTGAATTCGACGCGCATCTCTTCGACGATCCAGCCGGCATTGGTCGAAGGGGCACAGGAGCAACACACCCAGGAAATGATAGTGGAAAGCGGCAGGGGATCCATTCTGGATCGCCGGGGAAAACCCCTGACCGGCACGCGAGGGTGGCGGTTGATCGCTTTTCCCTTCGCGAAGAGTCACCTGATGGCACATGAGGAAAAACTGGTGGAGCTCGCCGAGATTATCGGGGTCTCCCACCGATGGTTGGTGGAGAAGCTGTCCAATCTGCAAGCTCCCCGGGCGATTGGCCGGGAAGGCGGAAAAGAGCTGGTGCTCAGCCGATCCCAGGTCAGGAAGATCGATGCCTTGAACATTCCCGGGATCTATGCGCTGGAATCGGATGATCGGCTCGATCCGGAACGTCCCGCCCGGCAGCTGATCGGGCGCATCGAACGCAATCCGTTTCTGGTCCGCAAATGGTACGAGGAGGAGTGGAAAAGGGGGGAAGTGGACGCCTATTCGCAGGTGGGCGTAACCGGTCTGGAGGCGGCCTTTGATTCCTCCCTGCGGGGAAGCGGAGAACACGTGCTGGCCTATACCGTTGACGGAAGGGGGCGTCCCCTCAACGGATTGGATGTGCAGCGGAAGGAGACCCGCGGCGGGAGCGGCAAGACCCCCCTTTCCCTCGTCACGACTCTGGATCGGGATGTTCAAGCCCTGGTGGAGGGTATCCTCCGGGAGGAAGCGATCACGGATGGAGCGGTGGTGGTGCAGGAGATCTCCACCGGGGATATCCTGGCCATGGCCAGTCGACCGCTGCCGGGTGCGGGGCAGGAGGGAGCGCAGCCCTGGGACAACCGGGCGATTATGGAAACGGTTCCCGGTTCCATCTTTAAAACGGTGGTGGCGGTGGCGGCGTTGGACACGGGGAAGGTGAAGCCCGGAGAGACCTTTGTCTGCGACGGGGAGCTGGGGCGCTACGGCCTGACCGATTCCCACGGCAAGGGGCATGGCAAGCAAACCTTTGCCGAAGCCTACGCCAATTCCTGCAACATCGTTTTCGCCCAGGTGGCGGAGCGGTTGGGCGGGGAGACCATCGAAGCCTACGC
>JAJYSD010000198.1 GCA_021793745.1 Bacillota bacterium | reverse complement strand
TCATACTAGTCTACTCAGACCATCAAAAAAAGGGCGTGGCACGCCCTTCTCTATGCTCGGCGCCACGCCCTCCGCGATTGCATGCTTTGGAACATTCCCATCCCGGACCCTCTGTACCCGGCTTTTGGATCATTTTGGATCACGACAACGCCTTGGCCAGGGCCCGGCCCGCCTGCCTTCCCGTAAACAGGCAGCCGCCGAGGAAGGTGCCCTCCAGGGCCCGGTAGCCATGGACGCCGCCGCCCCCAAAACCGGCCACCTCCCCGGCCGCATACAGCCCCGGCACCGGGTTGCCCGCGGCGTCCAGCACCCGGCCGGACAAGTCCGTCTGGAGTCCGCCCAGGGTTTTCCGGGTGAGGATGTGCAGGCGCACCGCGATGAGGGGGCCGTTTTTCGGATCGAGCAGCTTATGCGGCTTGGCCACCCGGGTCAGCCGATCCCCGATATAGTTCCGGGCGACGCGGATGGCGGCAATCTGCAGATCCTTGGTGAAGGAATTGTCGATCTCCCGGTCCCGCGCCCGGATCTGCCGTTCGATCTCCACCGGATCCAGCAGGTCCTCCCCCGTCAGCCGGTTCATGCCCTCCACCAGTTCCGGCAGGGTGCCGGCGATGACAAAATCCTCTCCGTGATCCAGAAACGCCTGGACCGGATCCGTCGGACCGGGCAGCACCCGCTGCCGGATCACCTCCTTGAGGTTCTTTTCCGTCAGATCCGGGTTTTGCTCGGAGCCGGACAGGGCGAATTCCTTTTCGACGATCTTCTGTGTCAGGATGAACCAGGAATAATCATAACCCGTCTTTAAGATGGCCTTCAGGGTTCCCAGCGTGTCGAAACCCGGCAGATACGGCACGGGAAGCCGCTTGCCCGTGGCGTCCAGCCAGATGGAGGACGGTCCGGGCAGGATGCGGATGCCGTGTTCCGGCCAGATCGGGTTCCAGTTTTTGATGCCCTCCGTGTAATGCCACATGCGGTCCCGGTTGACGATGCGGCCGCCCGCCCGCTCGGCGATGGCCAACATGCGACCGTCCACATGGGCGGGTACGCCGGAAATCAGGTTTTCGGGGGGCTTTCCCAACCAGGACGGCCAATGCTTGCGAACGAGATCGAAGTTGCCGCCGATGCCGCCGCTGGAGACCAGAACGGCCTGGGCGTGGAATTCAAACTCCCCGACCACCTCCCGGGAGCTCGCTTCTCCGCGCTTCGCATCGCTCGGCACGAGGATGGAGCCTTTCACCCCGGTGACGGCACCGCTTTTGGTCACCAGTTCATCCACCCGGTGGCGCGGGCGGTAATCGACCAATCCCTTCTCCATGGCGGCCCGGACCCGCCGTTCAAAGGCGGCGACCAGGGCCGGACCGGTTCCCCAAACGATGTGAAACCGGGGCACGGAGTTGCCGTGGCCGTCGGCGAGGTACCCTCCCCGCTCCGCCCAGGCGACCACCGGGAAAAAGCGGATTCCGTGCTCCCTAAGCCACGCGCGCTTTTCCCCGGCGGCAAAGTCCACATAGGCCTCCGCCCATTTGATCGCCCAGTAATCCTCATCCTTCTCCCGGTCAAAACCCGCGGTGCCCACCCAGTCCTGCCAGGCCAGCTCCCGGGAATCCTTGATCCCCAACCGCCGCTGTTCGGGGGAATCCACCAGAAACAGCCCGCCGAAGGACCACCAGGCTTGTCCGCCCAGCGACGTCTCCGGTTCCTGATCCAGCAGGAGCACCTTCCTCCCCGCATCGGCCAGCTCGGCGGCGGCCACCAAACCGGCCAGCCCGGCCCCCACCACGATGACGTCCGAATCCATCGCATTCACCCTCCGCAATTTTTCGTGTATGTTTAATCTTTTCCGACAAAATCGGCGGAAATCCTTTTTCCGGCGACGATTTCTCCCGAAAACAATTTTTTTGATTCGGCTCCCTGCATTTGAAATAATAAAACTGAGACGAAATTTATCTGGAAAGGAGCATCACACCGTGAAGGTTTTTGTGATCGGAGCCCATGGCCAGATCGGGCAGAAGCTGGTTCATCTGCTCCAACATAGCGACCGGTACACCGTGAGGGCCATGGTGCGCCGGGAAACCCAGGCGGAAACATTCCGGCAAGCCGGGGTGGAGGCGGTAGTTGCGGATTTGGAGGGCCGCGTGGAGGAGATCGCCTCGGCGGCCAACGGCTGCGACGCCATCGTATTTACGGCCGGTTCCGGAGGTCACACCGGCGCGGACAAGACGCTCCTGGTGGATCTGGACGGGGCCGTCAAGAGCATGGAGGCCGCCAAAAGCGTGGGCATCCAACGGTATGTGATGGTCAGCGCCCTCCAGGCACACCGGAGGGAAAACTGGAGCGAAAGGATCAAACATTATTACGTGGCGAAGCATTACGCCGACCGGATGCTGGAACAGAGCGGGCTGACATACACGATCCTGCGTCCCGGAAGACTTCTCAATGAACCGGGAACCGGGCGCATTTCCGCCGCCGAAAACCTGAGCCGGGGAAGCGTGCCCCGGGAGGACGTGGCCCGCACCATCCTGGCGGCCCTGGATGAGGAACGCACCTTTCACCGGGGCTTCGACCTCACTTCCGGCGACACCCCCATTCCCGAAGCATTAAAGAATCTCTGACGGAGCGCAATTTTCGGCCGGCACAACAGAGAGCCGGGAATTGAGGAGGAAATTTTCGCTCCAGGTTCATTGTGGTCTCAAATCCGAGGATGCCAAGGGAGGGCCGTTTACGAAGGACCTCCCTTTTCCATTCATCATCACAGGTCCAAGTCGATATCAGCACCGACGGGAACATCCAGATCTGTATCTTCTTTAAATCCCCAGTTATTAAACTTCTCCCACCCTTCACGTGGACCGTACCGGATGACACAATAAAGCAAGATGAAAAGGAGCTTGAGAACGCTATATAGCCAGACAAGCCCTTTCCATAAACCATAAAGCGCAAATGCGATCAGCGGAATGCCTATCAGGGCTTACACAACTTCCATCAAGGATGTTCACACCTTTCTACAAGATGGATGTTCTGGAGTCGCTTATTATTTCGAACAAAAGGTGATGACTTTGTCTTCCAAAGGCTTTCGTCTCATCGAATACCGAGCGGGATCGGCGCGCGTACTCACTCCGGCGGAACCGCTCACCCATACCTTTATCGTCGACAGGACAGGCGACAATGACTTTTTTATTTTCAGCAACCGACAGGATCTCCAGAAACTGGGGTGGCTTTGGTCCGTGGCAGCCCGCTGTCGCGGGTCTCTGATTTACCTTCCGACCCGAAAGAACCCCCTGTCCCCTTATCTGAAACGGCATTGGTTTGAAAAGGGGTTGGATCTGGTCCTTCTGCACCACCATTTGCAATTTCCCTTGAAGGATTGGAAACGCATCCGCTCCCGGTTACAAAGGGGAAAGCCGCACTCGATCGACGCCGCCTCGATGAAGTCCGACATCGCTCGCAGTTTGAACTTGACCCGCCGCGATTTCGACCGCCTGTGGCATAAATACCCCCACGACCGGCTCCATGCGGAGAAGCGGTTTGAAACCCTGTTCCTGGTGGGGAGTTCCCGGGTGTTCCGCTATATGATCGGAAGTTTTATCGACTTGGCCCGAACAGGGCCTCGATTTTCGGAGCCTGGAAGATATCACGATCATGTTCATTTGGATTCGTTCTTGAAAACGGATCTGGGCGCTCCCGATTATATCTCCCTGACGGTGGACTATGATGATCAAAAACTTTGGGGTGAGTGAGAGCCGCCCGAACTCGAGGCCGCCACTTGCAGATTGGACTGACCACCCAGGAGGAAAAAGGGGAAGTTTCCTCGCCGACGAATCCGGGAAAACTGATTTTCCGAACTGTTCCTGCAGGGGATGTCATCGCCGAAATGACAACATATGCGACGCTCGGTTCGGTCGTGGTCGACCGATTCTAGCGCTCCCAAATATATTAAATAAAAGGGGCAACCATGACAGATGACCCCTTCTTTATTATCCAAACAGTCGGCGGCTTGAATGTTCCGCATTCGATATGAACGGGTGGTAGGCTTTTATCACTTGCACCCTGGCGATTGTGAGAGCAAAACCCGTGCCGTTCATAAACAAAAGGCCGTAGAAAAGGACGCTGCCCCCATGAGGTATCGGAATAAATATCGCTGCTCCTGCGATTTTTAGGCGCCGCGGTGGCAAACACCATAAAGCCCGCCCCGGTCATCCGTTCATACCCATATTTCAGAAAAAAGCCGCCGATCTCCGAACACTTCCGTGCAGCGGAGAGC
>JAJYSD010000197.1 GCA_021793745.1 Bacillota bacterium | reverse complement strand
CGATCTATCACCTCCGGCGCCGGGTGGCCAAAACGGTTTTTCTCCCCTACGGAGATCACTGCATGGACGGGATCCACCTCCTTCAGCCAGGCGGGATGGGTGGAAGTCCGGCTGCCGTGATGGGCCACCTTTAGCCAGTCGACCGAAGGCAGATCCCAGGCGGCGGCGATCTCCCGCTCCGCTCTCTCCTCGATATCCCCGGTCATCAACACCGACCGCCCGTAGGCGGACAGGAGGAAGACGACCGAATCGTCGTTGGTCTGCTCCCCGGGCGGAACCACCGGCTCCGGGTGGAGGAACTGCCAGGAAATCCCGGGCTCCAGGGACCAACCGCTTCCCCGCGAGGCCGCGTACACCTTCGCTCCGCGATCCCTCAGCAACCGCAGGAGCCGCCGCTCCATCTCCGCCGGCTCCCGGGGGCTGCGGATCACCCGTCGCACCGGAAAGCGCTCCGCCACGGCCGCAAGTCCCCCCACATGGTCGGCATCGCCGTGGGTGATCACGAGATAATCGATGCTTCGAATGCCCCGGTATTTGAGATAGGGGACCACCACGTCCCGGCCCGAATCGGACTCTTTCCGCCGCCGCTGCCAGGATTCCCGAGGGTAAGGGAGCACGCCTCCTCCGTCCACCAGAATCACCTGCCCGCCCGGAGTCTCGATGACGGCACTGTCGCCCTGTCCCACATCCAAAAAAGTGATCCGCAACTCCTTCTCCCGAGCCCAAACATCGGGAGACCAGGCAAAGGCGATGAGGCCGCCCATCAGGAAGGCGAAGGCGATTCGGTGCACCTTCCGCCGCGGCACATCTCCCGTCCAGGCGATCAACCCCTGGAAACAGACGGCGACGTAGGCCGCCAACCACCACGTCGGCGGCGGAGGCCATGCCGGATGTAGGCGGTTCCATCGGGCCAGGGGGCCCAGGCCCTTCAACAGCGCCGACAACCCCGCGGATGAAAGCATGGCTGGAATCGAGGCCAATCCCTCGTGCACCGCCCCCAAAGCCAAGGCGGCCATCGACAGGGGGATGACCCACAGGCTGACCACCGGAACAGCCACCAGATTGGCCACCCAGGAAAGGACGGAGAACTCATAAAAATGGAAGATGAGGAGGGGAAAGGAGGCCAGCTGGGCCACCAGCGTGACGGCGACGAGCTGATTGAGCCAGCGCCAGGGAAAGGGCATGATCCGCGAAACCGGGCCCACCGCCACCAACAGGGCCAGGGTGACGACAAAGGAAAGCTGAAATCCCGGTTGGAACAGCTGGTAGGGATTCCAGATCAACAGCGCCCAGGCCGCCACCGCCAAAAAGGTGAGTCCGTCCTTCCAGCGGCGGAGGATGACCGCCAGGAGGGCCAGGCCCGCCATGATGGCGGCTCGGATCACCGGCGCTCCCGCCCCGGTCAGCAGGACGATCAGCGGCAGGAGGAGGATCACCAGCCCCGCCGCTTTTTCCCGGGTCAGGCCAATGCCCTTCAAGAGCCCGTAGACGGCGCCCACAAATACCCCGACATGCAATCCGGAAATGGCCAGCAAATGGGCCAGGCCGAGGAGGGCGAAGTCCTCCTCCGCATCCGGTGGAACGGCTTCCCGCTCGCCCAGGATCATTCCGCGGATCAAGCCGGCGATCTCCTCCGGATAAAGGGCCTCCACCCGTTCCCCCAAATCGCGTCGCAAATCATCGATCACCGTCCGGAGATTTGGGGAGGGACCCCGCATCACCGTCACCTGGGACAGCCCGTCGATCCGGGCCGTCCAATGGATCCCCTGCCGGTAAAGGTAAAGCCGATAATCAAAGCCGCCCGGGTTGCGGGCGGAGGAGGGGAGTTCCAGGACGACGGGGGCTGCCAGTTCCGTCCCCCTTTTCCACTTCCGGACAAGGGCTTGCTCCCGATCGCTGCGGAGGGTCACCCGGGTCGCCACCTTTTCACCGGGGATCCGGACGGGGTCCGCCCCCTCAGCGGCCAGGGAGCGCACCGCCAGGGTAAAGCGCAGCCGATCCCCGTCCACCTCCGGTGCCGAGTCGATCCTCCCGGTGACAAACGCCCGGACCTCCCCCGAGCCCGCCGGCACCACCTCCGCGATCGCCGATCGGTTCCCCTCTTCCGTCCACGCCAGATGGGCCCCGCCCGCAAACAGTCCCATCAGAAACAGCGAAAGGGAAAGCAACCGACGGATGTAGACATGTTCCAGCCAGCCGACTGCCCCCAGGAGAACGGATGCTCCCGCCCAGAGTCTCCAGTCGCCGGACAATTCGGAGGCCGATATAATCCCTGCGATCCACCCCGCTACGAAAACCGCTAACGGACGTCGCACTTTCCATCCCACCCGTCAAGGCTAGGGATAGATTCGACAAAAAGGAACAAAATCCCTCCACTTCCAATGGAGCGCACCGGACGCCGGAGGGGATCCCCGGAAAGCCCCATCCCACGGGACTTCCCCGGGATGGGGGCGCCGATGGAAGACCCGTTCAAATAAAAACGGACGCGGAACCTTTGGTTCCGCGTCTCGACGGCTGTCTTCACAGGGTTCGGGGCCGGGTGGGAATTTTTCTCCGGGCCGCTCCCCTTCGCCAAAGGAGAACGTACAGAAAGACGACGGGGGACAAGATGACGCCGGAGGCGATCAGTCCGAGGGAAACGGTGCCCTTCCACACCACCGCCCCGACCAGGGGGCCGCCGAAAATCTCCCCCAGGGAAGCCACCTGTCCCTGGGTGGACAGGATGGTGGCCCGGAGGCGGGAATCCCGAATCTGCTCGTTGAGCCACGCGCTGTAGATGGGCTCGTTGGTTTTTCGCAAAACGGTGGCCACCCAGTAAGTCCCCAGGGCCATCCACCACTCGCCGGCCAGGGCAAAGGCAACAATGGTGCAAACCAGCATCCCGTTCAGCAGCAGGAGCACCCACACCTTTTCCAGGCGCCCCGTCCCTGCCATTCGGCGCCGAATTCCCTCGACGACCAGGATGTTCATCACCAGGGCTCCGGCGTTGATCATGCCGACCCAGACCACTTCGTTCAGATTCCCGATCTCGGGAAGGGTGAAGTTTTCCAACAGGTGAAGGGTCCACAGGCGATCAAACCCTTCACTGTACAATCCCGTGAGCAGGCTGATCAGCAGCGCCATCATCAGGAGGGAGCTCCTCCGCACCGCCCCCAGTCCGGTGGAGAAGGTCTCCCAGGCGGATCGCCAGGATTGCCGGTGTCGAACCGGGGCGGGGGTGAACCCGGTTTCGGGAAAGACGAGGATCACAAACAGGGAGAAGCCGATCAGCAACAGTCCGGAAAGGATCAAGGGCAAATTCAGGCTGAGGTTGGCCAGCAAAACGCCGGCGAGCATCCCCAACAGGGAAAAAACTTGTCCGATCTGCGTTCCCCGCAGAAACACCCCTTCCAGCCGCTTTACCTTCAGCTCGTCGGCGATCCACGCCTGATCCGCACCGCTCAGGAAAGTGTATCCCACTCCCCACAGCACCTGGGCGGTCAGGACGGCAACAAACAGGGGCAGCATCCCCTTCAGCAAAAAACCGCATCCAACCAGCAAAAGTCCGATCGCCATGGAACGTTTCCGGCTGTACAGGTCGGCCACAACCCCCGTAGGTATCTCAAAGAGGAAAACGGACAACTCCAGAGCAAATCCGATCATCAACAGCTGAAAGGCATCCATCTCAACGGTCCGAATGTAATAGACACTGGACACCGTCGCCATCAACGCCATGGCAAAGGAGACGACGGCATAATACAGGAGATACATCCGATAGGCAAAATGGCGCTTCATCTGGAAATCTCCCCTCATGTTCTCGGTTGTGATGCGAACACAAGGGCGATTTCCATCCCAACCAAAAAGGCATGGACGAACCGGTGTTCATCCATGCCCCTTATCTTCGCAGTCAGTCCATCCGCCGGAAGGAATCCGGCAAAGTGACCTTTCATTTGGACGGAAGGATGGAAATGCCACCGTGTTCATCGCTCGGCGAAAACGAAGGCACAGGAAAGAAACCTGAGAAAACCCAGGTTTTTCCGCTGTCCATTTCGGATTGGGTGAAAGATTCATTGATCGAACACGGTGGGCAACGATAATCCCCTCATTTCAGAAAACGGTGATATTATCATACACCCAAAACGTCCCGCTGGCAAGGGGGAAATCGCATGTTGGATCGTTCTCAAGCCATCCCTGGGACAAGGCGACTGTCCGGCACCGAACAACTCCCGGCGCTCCCGAGACCCTTCCGCCTTTATGGACCCGCCTCCGCATCCAAATCCACCGGCAGCTCCTCC
>JAJYSD010000196.1 GCA_021793745.1 Bacillota bacterium | reverse complement strand
CCGCCGCCCTGGAGGGGGCGGGTTCTCCGAAAGCTCGCCGCAGGATCCGCTCCTCCCTGATTGAGGCGTTCGTAGCGGTCCAACAGCGGTTGGGGATCCATTCCCAGACATCTCGCATAGGTTCGGAGAAACGCGCGCACATAGAAGGGGCTCGGCAACGAATCAAACCGATCCCTTTCCAGCGCCTGGAGATACTCCGCATGGATTTTCGTCTTCTGCTGTACATCCTCCAGTGTCAAACCCATCGCTTCACGCGCCCGCCTCAATTGAGTTCCGATCTCCATGTTTCCCACTCCTCGTCTCTCCCCGAATTTTATCAGCGTTAAAATGCCGCAAAACCGGAATCTAGAACGTCATAGGCGATTTCTTCTTCGGGGTAATTCCTGAGTTCGATGATCACATTGAAATCATCCAACGTGTACTCGGTCTCGCGCACAAAGATGTCGGGATGCTCGATCACCTTTGTGGAATCCATTTGCAAAATTTCTCGAACCAATGTATGGTGACGTTCCGTCGCTCGAAGCGTGGAAACGATCCCGTCGATAATAAACACGTTATCGGGGTTCATCTCATCCTCCGCCAGCTGGCTGCGAACCGTCTGACGGAGCAGCGTGGAAGAGACAAAGGTCCAACGCTTGTTGGCGCAAACGCTGGATGCCACGATCGATTCCGTTTTCCCCACCCTCGGCATCCCCCGCACACCGATCATCTGATGTCCTTTTCTCTTCATCAGCTCCGCCATAAAATCGACCAAAAGACCCAGCTCGTCCCGTGTAAAACGAAAGGTTCGCTTCTCTTCCAGGCAACGGTCCAAAAACCGTCCGTGGCGGATCGCCATCCGATCCAACAATGTCGGAGGACGAAGGGCGGTAATGGTGATGTTGTCGACTCGCTCCAAAATCTGTTGGAGGGCGTCGATTTTTTCCCGGTTGTCGGTTTTGAGCAGCATCCCGCGCCGCCGATCCTCCACCCCGTTGATGGTGACAATGTTGATGGATAACATCCCGAGAATGGAAGCAATATCTCCCATAAGACCCGGGCGGTTTTTATGGATGTGATATTCAAGATACCACATATTATCATTATCCATCATTCGGGACACCTTTCGTCAAATCCTGTCAAATATTCAGTCGAATTGGCAAAGATCCCGTTAATTCGCTATATAGTATACCACACGCCTTTTGCGGAGCAAAACCCTGAAGCCAAATGAAATCCTTTTGTAACACAAATGAAACGCCTTTATCACAGGCGTTTCATTTGTGGAAAAGAATTCCTTCATTTTTTACCATCATTCAACATTTTCACCATTAATCCCGCAATCACCCGCTGCTCATCCTGATCCGCCGCATTCCACATATCCCTGAGCAGGCGTTCTTCTTCGTTTTTGGGTTCCACGTCCTTGGCCAGGTAATCGCCGATTTCATAGGCGAGATTCTGGATTGTATCCTGATTCATCCCCATTTTTTCCGCTTGCTTTACCCGTTCAGACAAAAAGTTTTTCCAATCCTGAAAGTTATCCAAGATGGACACGGGTCGCGCCTCCTTTGCATTTTGGCTCGGTCTAAAAAGTAATATGATCAATTCCCCCTCCGCTTATGCAGGAAAGCGCCACCCCTGTCGGCAACCAAAATTACGGATACCAGCCGCCGTTGACATGGATCACCTGGCCCGTCACATACCCCGACTCGGGAAGACACAGATGGCAAACCATTCCCGCCACATCCTCCGGTGTTCCCAAGCGACCGGCGGGAATCTGCTCGGCAAGGGCCTCCATCTCGTCTTCCGTCAATTGCTCCATCAGCATGTCCGTCTGGACCGCTCCCGGCGCCACGGCATTGACAGCAATTCCGGAGGGAGCCAGTTCCTTTGCCAACGCCCGCGTCAAACCGTTGATCGCTCCCTTCGCCGCGGAATACAAAACTTCGCCGGAACCCCCCGCCTCTCCCCAGATCGATGACAGAAAAATGATCCGTCCGTACCTGCGCGCCAGCAGGGATGGAAGCGCAGCCCGAACCAGGTGAAAAGCTCCCCGCACATGCGTGTCCATCACCCGATCGTACTCCTGGTCATTGACATCCTGAACCAGTCCCCTTCCCACGACACCGGCAGCGTGAATGACAACGGACAGGTGGCCGAAGTTCCAAAGGGAATGCCGGACGATGCGCTTCACATCTTCATATTCGCGAACATCCCCCTGCTCCGCAAAGGCTTGCACCCCCTGCATCCGACAGCTGCGCACCACCGCTTCCGCCGCATCCCGGGAAGTACGGTACATCACCATCACATCGGCGCCGGCTTCCGCCAGCCGGCGGGCCACCGCCGCACCGATCCCCCGACTGCCTCCGGATACCAGTGCTGCTTGTCCTGCGAGCGGTCTCGTCATCCTCCCACCTCCCACCGTTTATTCACCCACGCAACAGGGGGTTATGCCGCGGCTTCCGCCATCGGCACAACCCCCTGTGGTGGGCTCCTTTTCTACTCCTCCAGGGGTTTCACAATCGAAACCGCCATTCGGTCCAAGTCGATGTGTTCGTGAAGACGGCGATTGACGCGATCCGGCGTCAGCTCCTCCAACGCCGGAATCAGGCGGAACAAATCGCTTTGATTGAATCGGTAGCGGGTAAACTGGTTAGCGATCCACTCCGGCGAATTGAGGGCCCGAAGCACCTGCCCCAACCGTTTTTTTCGAATTCGCTCGAAAACCTCCTCCGATATACCCTTCTCCAAAATGCGGGGCACCTCTTCCTGCACCCGGTTCAGCAATGCGTCCGGATCCGGCGTGTCCCCGCCGATGCAAGAATAGCCGTACCCCTTCTCCAGGGAATAATCGAAGAAAAAGTTTTCATCGATCAACCCGTCATCGTACAAGGACTGGTACAAATCGGAGCCGGGACCGAACAGGGCTTCCAATACCAGTTCGGTGGCCGTCTCCTGCTTCAGATAGGAGTCCCCCGTCAATCCTATGTTTCTTTCCTTAAATCCGAACAAACATTTGGAAATGCCGACGCTTAACCGGATTTCATTCCGCCGGTTGGCGACGCTGTCCGGCTCCTCGGGGAAGAAGCGTTCGATCTCTTCCTGTCGGGAAAAGGTTTTCCCCGCCTGGTTCTCCCTCACGAGGTTTATGATCTTTTCGGGATCGACGGGGCCGACGACGAACAATAGCATGTTGCCGGGATGGTAAAAGGTTTCATAGCACAGGTACAGCGTATCCTTGGTGATCTCGGCGATGGACTCCACCGTTCCGGCAATGTCAATGCGCACCGGATGGCGGTGATATAAGCTTTCGATCAAGCCAAAATAGGAACGCCAGTCCGGATTATCCTCATACATCCGGATCTCCTGTCCGATGATCCCCTTCTCCTTTTCCACCCCCGCCTCGGTAAAATAAGGTGTTTGGACGAAATCGAGGAGGGTCGTCAGATTGGCCTCCACCTGATCCGTACAGGAAAACAGATAAGCGGTGCGGTCAAAGCTGGTAAACGCATTGGCCGAGGCTCCCTGGGCGGCGAAATGCTGGAAAACGTCCCCATCTTCCTTTTCGAACATTTTATGTTCCAGAAAATGGGCAATCCCATCGGGAACCCGAACCGCCTCCTTGCCCGGCGGCTGGAAGTGATTGTCGATGGAACCGTAGTGGGTGGTGAAGGTGGCATAGGTTTTGAAAAAGCCGGGCTTGGGCAACACGTAAACCTGAAGCCCGTTGGGAAGCTCTTCGTAATACAGGGTCTCCCCCAGTTGGCGATGCTCAATGCGCTCCATCGGACTTCCCCCCCTTATCCCGCAAGAAATAGATCGTGTCCAGCTGAACCTGTTCCGCCACCCGGCGCACATCCTCCTTGTCGACACTCTCGATTCCCTTGAGCAACTGATCGAGGGACCATTCCCTTCCGCTCAGAAGCGAATGATAGGCAAAGTCGATCAGCTCATAGGGGCGGTCCTGTCGTTCCCGCAGCTGGTTCGACAAGGTGGCCCGGGTCTGGCTCAGCTCGCGGTCGGTGATCTCCCCTCTCCGCATCGCTTCCAGCTGCTTCCGGATAATATCCAACGCCTTTTGATAGTTGGCGATTTCGATGCCCGATTGGATGGTCAAGATCCCCTTATGGCTTTCCAGGCGGGAAGAGGCGTAATAGGCCAGGCTGGCCTTCTCCCGAACGTTCATAAACAGCTTGGAATGGGGAAAGCCGCCGAGGATCCCGTTATACATCAGGAGGGGGACGTAATCATCATCCCGGATCGTCACCCCGGTACGGCAACCCATATTCAACTTCCCCTTGATAACATCGATCCGA
>JAJYSD010000195.1 GCA_021793745.1 Bacillota bacterium | reverse complement strand
GATCTATAAATCCAAGGACTGTCACAATAAGAACACCTTAAGGAGATAGGTCGAAACGATGATGGTAAACCTAGGATGAACATGGGCGTCAGTTGCGTGAAAGATCTCTGGAAAGAAATTTCCGGATGGCTGGGTTTAATGGCAATTTCCGGGTGATATTTAATATCACTCCTTTGCGTTTTTAAGGAGAGATCGGTATTGTTTTTGCTGAAATATAGAATATGTGACGAGGATTTAGTTGACAGATCCCTAGAGAACTTTGACGATGATGGGATAATTGAAGGGCAATTAGAATTGATTTTTAATAACAAAAATTTCGGTTTTTGTGACAAGGATATACCTTTTGGACATGATCTGTTGGTTCTTTGGTTCAAAATGTTAAATCATGCGAAAAACAAAATTAAAAGCGGGAAAAAGTATGTAGCTGTTCCGGATATTGAATCGTCGGTTTGGATTGAATTCATAAGCGATAGACGGCATATCACTGTAAACTTGATTACATTGAAACTGGAAAGCTTTACTGGTTATGTACTTACGGATCCGATTGAACCGGAGTATTACCATTGGCGGGGTGCTGTGATTGGCAAAGATGAATTAATTTCGGAAATAGAAAGCAAAACAATCCAATTTGTCAATGACGTTGTTTCTTTAAATCCATCGTTGAAGGATAGCAAAGTCTTGAGAGAATTGAAGCGGTTATCAACGTGTGAAGATGCAACATTCTTCACATAACTTTCCGGTACCGCCGAATTAGATTACCATACAGGTATGATTTGCGAACATCGGGAGTGTCGGCTCGACTCCAGGGGGTTGTTCGCAAACGCGGAATTCCTCGGCATATAAGGAAAAACGGGCACGCTGCAGTATTCGAAACAACCATCAGATTGATTGAAAATGGTTAAATGAGGGGGCGCATTCATTAAAGAGGATTGACACAAGGCGTGCCGACTGGGGAACCTATACCTATACTTGTCACAATCAGAACACCTCAGCGAAAGAGGAACCGGCTTTAGCCATGTCCTTAATGGTCACGTCAACACCTCATAAAAACGCCGGGGTGGCAGATGGTGTGAGTCCTTTTTTCTGGAAAAGACAATCCGGAGAGGGGGATACCAGGGTCAAGATATGAAAAAATCTGTGAACCTCGAAGGGAAAGGTTCACAGATTCATCTTGGACAATACCCATAGACGCGGACGCTGCCAGTTGGAAACGGTCCGGAAATCAGGATTCTCCCAATAGCCGGAGGAGAATTTGAACCTTTTCATGCTGCTTTTTCTTCTTTTTCTTCACATGCCAGTCGCCGGTTTCTTCCCAGTATTTCCTCAGTGCCCGGGCGGGCTCCAAATTCCCCTGCTCGGCCTGCGCCACCACCCGTTCATACAGTTCGGATTTGCTCTTTTCCCGATCCTCATGATGATCCGATTTCAATTGTTCGATCTCATAGAGCAGCCTTTCCTCTTCGGACATCGCGGCCCATTTCCTGGCCCAGGCTTCTTTTCGCTCCCGTTCTTCCCTTTCCCGACGCAAGGCCTCTTCTTGGGCCTTGCGTTTTTCCTCCCGACTTTCAAGGCATTGGAACCCTTGCTGCAGGGTATCCTCCGTCCGATCCACAAAGAAATCGAAACAGCCGTATCCGGAGGTGGTTTTGGCTCCGATCCCCATTTCCGAAAGAGCCTGCTTGAGCCACGTTCCCGCCACTTCCAACAGGTCATCACCTTCCAGGGAGAAATCCCGTTCCCCCGCCAGGGTGATGACAAATTCGAAATAAGGCGCTTCCACGCCATAAAATTCGTTGGGAACCGGGTCCATGCGATCCGTCGGCGGCTTGCCTTGTTGATAATAATCCCCGAAATGGACCGTCAAGACGTCGGGTTTGAGGCAGACTTCTTCGCAGGCAAAAGCGTCATGGAACTGGACGGCGCCGGAATGCTCCTGATCGCCGAAAACGTCGCGGATTGCGCGGGCGTGACGCGCCTGCGCTTCCCCGGCTTCCCCCTTCAGGGCCGTTTCATACGCCTTTTCGCTCCCCTGGAAAAAAGCTTCGAGAGCCCAGTGGCGGACTACACCCTTTATCGAGGAGCCGGGGAGGTAGGGGACGCCGTACACGGGGTGAATCGTCAGCGTAGCTTCCCGCACGTGGGCGGCCCCCAGGCCGGGAAAAGCTTTCCCCGTCGGTCTGCCGTGCAAAATTTTGACCCGTTGATACCGGCTCAAAAGGGCCAAGGCTTCCCGGCGCTGCTTCAGCACCTGACGATAAGTTTCCAGTTGCTCGTTGGAGAGGGCGATTTCTTTCTTCAGCGGGTATAGACGGTTCTTCGATTCCTTTTTTGCATAGGTTTTTTGTTGACGATAGTGTACATCGTACCACAGATGATCTATTTGCTTGTTGGGGTCTCCTTTCTTTGATGACTGTCTTCTGCCGGAAGACTGATTCCCGGCAAGCAGATTGCGGTAAATCTCCGCCGTGTCAAGCGGATGGAAAATCATCCATTTTTCTTTTTCATTCTTCTTATTGGGCTGATTCCTTGACATCGATCATTCCCTCCGCAAAACGGTGCATCCAGTTGAGAAGGGCCAGCACTTCCATCGTCACCAGGCGGTATTTGGGACTTTCCATGTTCACCAGGATTTCGATGAAATCCTTTTTCTCGCCTTGATTGTCCTCGTCGATCAAAAATGGCATGCTTTTCTGGATCCACTCGGCGATTTGCTCGTAAATCTCCCTGTAGACACCGCCCTTGGCATAGTAGAAGGCGAGGGTCTCTCCCAATCCGTTCACCTGCACCATGGCCGGCATCTTTTTCAGGTAGGAGCGGTATTCCCGCTGCTTTTGCGGCTCCTTTTCCGCTTTTTTGACAAACCCTTTGACCTTTTCGAAGGCGTACGCGGCCCTCGCATTGGCGATGGCCCGGATCTTTTGCGCCATGGATGCTCCCTCCTTACAACCAGATCCTCCGCAGGATGCCCCGTCCGATGGTCGAATTTCCCCCCAATTGGAAGACGGCGGGGAAATGATCGTCATCCATTAGATAGTTCAGAACGTCCTTGTCCGTTTGGAAGGATTCCTCGCCTCCGCCCCGGACGTGGCCGGCGAACAGAAAGCTGTACAGCACCGATTCCGGCGGAAGGTTTTCCTCGTACCACAGGGCTTTGTTGACGACGGTGCCCTTATCCGATTCGATGCGGATTCGGGCGTTCACTTCCGTGGACAGGGTGACGAAATCCCGGAAGGTGTCATCATCCAGGATGACGAGCCGCTTTTCCAGTTCCAGCGCTTCCGCGAAGGACAGGTGCCGGCCGAGGGCTTGTCCCAGCCGGGCGGTCTCCTCCGAGGGGGTCACTTCCAGGGTGTATTCCCCCAGCACGATGCGATCCCTTTGATCGGCTGGAACCTTTTCTTGTTCATTATTGGGGATCAACAGTTTGCTGGAGGGGGAGACGGTGTTGACTTCCGGTACCGGAAACATTTCATGGGATCCCTTGCCGAACAGTTCCAGTTCGCTATTCCACCGCCTGAGCACATAGGGACAGGTGATCCAGGCGAATACGCCGCGCATCGATTTCACCGGGAAGAGGAGCAGGCGGGCATCGGCGAGGGAGATGGCGCCTGCCTGCAGTTCACGGGAACCATCCCCTTCGGTTTCGCTGGGATCGCTTCCGAAAATGAGCCGGATCCGCCGTTTGGCCTCCTCGTCATCCCGGGCCAGGTAGGAGCAAGCGGCGCGAATCGCCCCCTTCAGGGAAGAGCTTTCGATCTTGGGAAAGCCGGTGTGTTGTTCCCGCTGGATCGGCAAATCGACCAGTCCCACCTCGCTGCCGCTTCCGGCGTGGACGGAGGAGACGGCATAAAGCAGGAAGGGTTTTACTTCGGTGAACATGTCGATCAGCCCCTTTCTTTTTGGGTTGTGAGAACGCCGCACACGGCGCAGCCGTACCCTTCATGACCCAATTCGTCGGTCAGTTTCATGGAGTGGATCGTCCGCACCAGCTGGTCTGCCTGCTGCCCTTTTACCTTCACCACCAGCACGGATCCCGCTGGCACGGCCAATTTTCGCGGTTTCGGCCGGTTTTTCTTCATGTCCCAGCCCCCGATGACGAGGGGTCGTCCGACGGCGGCCGTCAGCAGTTTCACCCGGAGGTCGCCTGGAAGGTGCAGCTCCTGCGTCGTTTCGTCGTAGCAAGCCGGCCTTGTGCCCCGTTTCCAGATGGCGGGGGTGAGCAGGATGATGCGGGCCATTTCCCGCTCCCGGATCTGTTGGATCAACTGTTCTTCTTCCTCTTCGGAATACAAAAGGCAG
>JAJYSD010000194.1 GCA_021793745.1 Bacillota bacterium | reverse complement strand
AAATGGATGGGAGCTCGATGAAAAAGGGGGGCGAATCAACTCCGGCCCATCCTGCCGGTATCGCCGGCGTCTCCAAAACGGCGGGCGGAGAGTTCGACCAAGCCGGGGATGCGGGTGTCATCATCCCGATTGGGATGGAGCGGCAGTGTCACGGTGATGATGGTCCCTTTTCCCTCTTCGCTGGTTAAGGAAATCCGTCCCTGATGCGCCTCCACAATCCGTTTGGCGATGGACAACCCCAAACCGCTTCCGCCGGTTTGCCGGCTGCGCGCTTTATCCACCCGGTAGAAGCGCTCAAAGATCTTCTCCTGATCCTCCTTGGGGATTCCGATGCCCCGATCCTCCACGTGGATCCGTGCACCCTCCGCAGCTGATGCGATGCGCACCTTCACGGTATCCTCGCTGTACTTTAAGGCGTTATCGATCAAAATAAACAGCAATTGTTTCAGCTTTTCCGGATCTCCCCAGGCCGTCACCGCCTCGGCCTCCTCCATCACGACCTCGATGGGGCGACCCGTCGTCCGGATGAGGGGACGGACCGTCTCCCGGCACAGCTGCTCCAGATCCACCTGTTGGAATTGCATCCGTTCATGGGTATCATCCCGGGCCAAATCCAGCATCTGATGCGTCAGGGATTTCATCCGCTTGGCTTCGGCGAGAATCGCATCCAACGCCTCCTCCCGGACCTCCGGCTTCTCCCGCCCCCAGCGTTTGAGCAGGCTGGCATAGCTCTCGATCACCGTCAAGGGAGTCTTCAATTCGTGGGAGGCATCCGACACAAACTGCTCCTGTTTGTGAAAGCTGTCCTCCATCCAGTCCATCATCTTATTGTAGGTGGATACCATCTGGCCGAGTTCATCCTTGGCCGGCTGGTTCCATTGGAGCCGCTGAAAGGTACCCTGGCGCCGGTTGGCCTCCATCGTCTGGATCAGGGAATGGATGGGGCGCAGAATCAGCCGGCTGAGCAGGGTCCCGGCGATGATGGTGGGTATCAGGATGAGCAGGGTGGCAAACAACAGCACCCACCGCAAGATCTGGAGGTTTTCTTCCACCAGTTCAAGGCTTTCCGTCACTTCCAGGGTGGCCACCTTCCCATCCACCCAGACCAGGGGATAATAAACCGTGAGATAGCGGCCGTCCTCCCGCTGCAACAAGCGATGGTGCTGTCTGTCCTGAAACGCAGGTGCAACCTCATCGTTCAAATCCGGCTGCTCCGTGACGGTGAGCAGCGCGACACGGTCGGCATTAATGATCCGGATCATGCCGTTCTCCGGCAGATACACCCGCAACAGGTCCGTAATCGAAGGGGTATCCCGTCCCCTGTCCATGGAGAGGGTGACGGCCCGGACGATGCTTTCCGCCTTTCCCTCCAGGCGCTCCACCTCTGCCTGCGTCGCTTGGGCCTGAAAAAGAAAATAGATGCCGGCATTGATCGCCACCAAAAGGAACAGCATCATCCCGGTGGTAAACAGCTGGATTTTCCGTGAAAGGCTCATCCGTCATGCTCCCGCAAGGTATACCCGACCCCGCGGACCGTGTGGATCAGGGGAGCGGGTGCGCCTTTATCGATTTTCTGACGCAGGTAGCGGATATACACATCGACCACGTTGGTATCGCCGGCATAATCAAAGCCCCACACGTCCTGGATGATCTGTTCTCGCTCCAACACCTGACCGGCGTGCCGCATCAGATAGGTCAAGAGATCAAACTCCCGCGGCGTCAAGCGGATCTTCCGCTCCCCCCGGCGGACCTGGCGGGTCTTGGGATCCAGATAAAGATCCCCCACCCGGAGGGGACGGGAGGTGTTTTTTTCGCGGCTCGCGTTGCGATAGCGCAGATTGGCCCGTATCCGCGCCAACACCTCCTCCATTTCAAAGGGTTTGGTGATATAGTCATTGGCTCCCTGATCCAGGCCCGCCACCTTATCGGGAATCGAATCCCGCGCAGTGAGGAGCAGTACCGGTATCTCCTCATCCTGTCGCCGGATGCGCCGCAACACCTCGATGCCATTGAGGCCGGGAAGCATGATATCCAGCAGGATGAGATCCCATTCCTCGTCGGTTGCGCGCGCCAGTCCGTCGATGCCATCCCCCGCGATCTCCGCCGCATATCCTTCATGTTCCAGTTCCAGTTGCAGCACGCGAGCAATGTTGCCTTCATCTTCGATAATGAGAATCCGGTTTTGATCTGCTGCCATCTCGATCTCCGCTTTCCTTTCTCGATTTTTCAGGATCCATCCCCTTCATCTTAACCTACTCGGATGAGAAATCGATGAGAATTTGCGGACAGCCGGCTCGTCCAAGTCATGGAAATCCTCGGGACGTTCAGGGACATCGCCGCCCTTCAGGGGAAGGGACGACCCTGAAAATCTTTATGGTTTCTCATCAAATCCCAATTGACGTTGTATTATAACAATAATATAATGTAAACATAAATTGTATAACAGGCCCTGCCGCACAAATAAAAAAAACCCGCCCGAAGGCGGGATAGCGTGGGTGTCCAAATCAGCGGTAGCTCTGGAGCAGGGCCTGTGCATCCTCTTCCTTCAGCCGGAGATCCAACTTGGCCGCAGCCACCTCGCTGGCCCCGATCATCTCCTCGTGGAAAATGGGACGCTCCTGCTTATACAGCACTCCGGTAACGACTCCCCCCGTCTCCTTCAACAACTGAAGGGCTCCTTCCCGATCCGTCGGATCGTAACCCTCCCGCTCGTCCAGATTGATCAAGGTCTCCTTAAACCAATCGTAGGTGTTCACCTTGTTGAAGGTGACACAGGGGCTGAAGCAGTTGACCAGGGCAAAACCGCGGTGGCGGATCGCTTCTTCAAAAATCCGCGTCATCTGCTTCACATCGCCGGAGAAGGCCTGGGCGACGAAGCTGGCACCGTTGACGATGGCGGTTTCCACCGGCTTGACCGGCTCCTCCGCAGAGCCCTGGGGCGAAGTCTTCGATTTGAAGCCCCGATCGCTGGTCGGGGACAGCTGTCCGGTGGTCAAACCATAGATGTGGTTATCCATCACAATATAGGTCAAGTCGACGTTTCTCCGCACCGCATGGACAAAGTGGCCCATCCCGATCCCGTAACCGTCACCGTCTCCGCCGGCGGCGATCACCGTGAGATCCTGGTTAGCCAGTTTTACTCCCTGGGCCGTGGGCAAAGCCCGCCCGTGGAGGCTATGGAAACCGTAGGACCCGAAATGCTGAGAGATTTTCCCGGAGCAGCCGATTCCCGAAACCAGAACCACTTCCTCCGGTTCCAGCCCCAGGTCGGCACAAGCCTTTTGCAGGGAGGACAAAACAGCGTAATCGCCGCAGCCGGGACACCAGGTCGGCCGATTATTCGTACGGAAATCCTTGATGGTTGCCATCAAGTCGTCACCCCTTCCTCCTGATGGACGTGCCCGAGGATCTCCTTCACTGTGAAGGGATCTCCGCTGAACTTCAGACAGCTGGCAATTTTATCGTGGAAGCCGACACGAGCGCGAATCCGCTCGGCGAGCTGACCGGTGGCGTTGTTTTCAACCACCAGGATCCGCTCCGCCCCCTCAAGAATCCGTTTGACCGACGCATCCGGGAAAGGATTCAGCACCCGGAGCTGCAGGTGACCGGTTCGAATTCCCCGGCTGCGCAAGGCCGCCACGGCCTCCTGAATCTGGGCGGCGGTGGATCCGAAACCGACCAATGTCCATTCGGTGGTTTCAGGGCCGTCGTAGCTGTACCCGATGGCATCCGCGTCGAAGCTCTTCAGCTTCCGCATGCGCTTGCTCATCTGCTCGACACGGGTCTGGGGATCCTCGATCTCCTCAATGGCACCGTCATCATGCTCGTTGCTCAATGCGACAAAACGGCCGTTCTTCTGACCCGGAATCGATCGCTTGGAAATCCCCGACTCGGTCACGGTATACCGACGATATGCCCCCTGGGCCATCTGGGCCAGCTCTTCGTCGGAAATCAGCTCCCCGCGGTCGATGGAAATGGAGGAGAAATCGATCGCGTCTACGGGCACCGACTGTTTGGACATGCCCAGGAACATGTCTGTCGCCACGATCACGGGGCATTGATATTTCTCCGCCAGGTTGAAGGCTTCGGCGGTGTAACGGAAACACTCCTCTACGGACGTGGGAGGGAGAACGATCCGCGGAATTTCACCGTGGGAACCGTACAACAATTCGTTCAGGTCCGACTGCTCCGTCTTGGTCGGCAACCCGGTTCCCGGACCGCCCCGCATGACATCCACCACCACCAGCGGCGTCTCGGTGATGCCGGACAGGCCGATCGCTTCCTGCATGAGGGAAATTCCC
>JAJYSD010000193.1 GCA_021793745.1 Bacillota bacterium | reverse complement strand
TCCCCTGGGAGATAATAATAGGAAAACGATTTTTGGTGAATTTGCGATGCCGATGGAAGAGCTGCTGGATAAGTGCTCCGCATATTTAAAAGAGGAAGATTTGCAACGGATTGAAAAGGCCTTCCGCTTTGCGGAACAAGCCCATTCCGGCCAGAAGCGGAAGTCCGGGGAACCCTACGTGAATCATCCGGTGGCGGTGGCCGCCATTTTGGCCGACCTGCAGATGGATGCCACCACCCTCGTGGCGGCCATCCTGCACGACGTGGTGGAGGATACCGGGGTGACCCTGGAAGAGGTCCGGGAGGAATTCGGGGAAACCGTCAGCCGCCTGGTCGATGGCGTCACCAAGCTGAGCAAGCGGATGAAGTACAAGTCCAATGAAGAACATCAGGCGGAGAACCACCGAAAAATGTTCGTGGCCATGGCCCAGGACATCCGGGTGATCCTGATCAAACTGGCCGATCGGCTGCACAACATGCGCACCCTGAAATACCTGCCCGAGGAGAAGCAGCGGCGGATCGCCAACGAGACCCTGGAAATTTTTGCTCCCCTCGCCCACCGGCTGGGAATCTCCACGATCAAGTGGGAGCTGGAGGATATCGCCCTTCGCTATCTCAATCCCCAGCAGTATTATCGGATCGCGAACCTGATGCGGAAAAAGCGGGCCGAACGGGAGCAGTATCTGGAGGAGATCATCCAGGTGCTCCGGGAACGCCTGGACAAGACGGGCATCAAAGCGGAAATTTCCGGCCGTCCGAAGCACATTTACAGCATCTACCGCAAGATGGTCACCCAGCACAAGCAGTTTAACGAGATCTATGACCTGTTGGCCGTCCGCGTCATCGTCGATACGGTCCGGGACTGTTACGCGGTCCTCGGGATCATCCACACCATCTGGAAACCGATGCCGGGGCGCTTCAAAGATTATATCGCGATGCCGAAACCCAACATGTATCAATCCCTGCACACGACGGTGATCGGACCGACGGGCGACCCGATCGAGGTGCAGATCCGCACCTGGGACATGCACCAAACCGCCGAATACGGGATCGCCGCCCACTGGGCCTACAAGGAGGGAACCCAGGTCCAGCCGGGCACCTTCGAGGAGAAGTTGAAATGGTTCCGGGAAATCCTGGAGATGCAGCAGGAGGCCCGGGATGCCCAGGAGTTTGTGGAAAACCTGAAGATCGACCTCTTTTCCGATTCCGTGTTCGTCTTCACCCCGAAGGGGGATGTGGTGGAACTTCCCGCCGGTTCCGTTCCCCTGGATTTCGCCTACCGCATCCACACCGAAGTGGGCAACCAGTGCATCGGTGCCAAGGTGAACGGCAAAATCGTTCCCCTGGATTATAAACTGAAGACGGGGGATATCGTTGAGATCCTCACCTCCAAACACAGCTACGGTCCCAGCCAGGACTGGCTGAAGATGGTGAAATCCTCCCACGCCAGGAACAAGATCCGCAACTGGTTCAAGAAGCAGCGGCGGGAGGAGAGCGTCGCCAAGGGGCGGGAGATGATCGAAAACCTGCTCCGCAAATACGACCTGAATGCGTCGGAGGTGCTGACGGAGGATCGGGTGGAGGAGGTGGCCCGGAAGTTTAATTTTCCGGACGAGGAAGACATGTATGCCGCCGTCGGTTACGGGGGCATATCCGCCGCCCAGGTGGTCCATCGCCTGATCGAAGGGATCAAACCGGAGCCGGAACAGCCGATCCTGCTCCCCGATGTGAAGGAGTTGCCGCGTCCCAGCCGTCGACCGGCCCACGGGGTGCGGGTGAAGGGCGTCGACAACCTGCTCGTTCGCCTCTCCCGTTGTTGCAATCCGGTCCCCGGCGATGAGATCGCCGGTTTTGTCACCCGCGGCCGCGGGGTGTCCGTTCACCGCAAGGATTGCCCCAATTTAAAGTCGGTGGAGAAGGAGCGGATGATCCCCGTGGAATGGGAAGGGACCCAGGACCAGTCCTACCACGTGGATATTGAAGTGTCGGGCCTGGACCGGCGGGGCTTGCTCCACGAAGTGCTCCAGGCGGTATCCGAAACGAAAACCAATCTGTCGGCGGTTTCGGGAAAGGCGGATCGCCGGGGCATGGCCTCCATCCACATGACGATATCGATCCGCAACCTGAATGATCTGCAATCGGTGGTGGATCGCATCAAACGGGTGCGGGATATCTATTCCGTCCGGAGGATCATGCAGTGAAAAAGCGCTTGGAAGCGGGCAGCGGCGGGTGCATCGCCGTTTGCTTGGCTTCTTTTTATTGCTTCTATCGACGAATCCAAAAGGGGGAAAGGAGTCTTGCGCATTGTCTTGCAGCGGGCAAAAAATGCACAGGTGACCGTGGACGGCAAGGTGACGGGAGCCATCGATCACGGGTTGGTGTCGCTCGTGGGATTTACCGAGGGAGACGGGGAGAAGGATCTCCGCTACCTGGCGGAAAAAGTGGTCCATCTGCGCATCTTTGAGGATGAACAGGGGAAGATGAACCGGTCCCTCCTGGATGTGGGAGGGAGCATCTTGTCCGTATCCCAGTTTACCCTGTACGGGGATTGCCGAAAAGGGCGCCGTCCCAGTTTTACCGCCGCGGCGGCTCCGGAGATCGCATCCGGGCTGTACGACCGGTTTAACGAGGAGCTTCGGAGCCACGGGGTGACGGTAGAGACCGGCGTGTTCGGGGCGATGATGCAGGTTTCCTTTACCAACGACGGCCCGGTGACCCTGATCCTGGAAAGCCGGGAGAACGGGAAGGTTCGCCTTTGAGATGGCTTTTTCCTTCGAAGTTCGAAGCGGGCCTCGCACGGTTGGGAAAGGATGATGGGGGACGGCGGGTTTGCAACCGTCCCTTCCGGGAAGGCCAAGTCTGTGGTCGCCTTCTGTTCATCAATTTGGTAGACTAAGGACGGGTCTAAGGGTTCCGAAGGTTGTCGAGGTGTCTTTTTCGCATCGCATCTGGACCGTTTGGTCTCCGCGAGGGGATGCGTATCGGCTTAAGCATCTTGAAGGGAGATGAGCGACAAATGACTTCCAGCCAATCCGTCGAGCAACTGGCCGTCAACACCATCCGCATGTTGTCCATCGACATGGTGGAGGCTGCCAATTCCGGCCATCCCGGGATGCCGATGGGGGCGGCTCCGATGGCCTACGTATTGTGGACCCGCCACATGCGGCACAATCCGGATCACCCCTCCTGGTTCAACCGGGACCGTTTCGTGCTTTCGGCGGGGCACGCTTCGGCGCTGTTGTACAGCCTGCTCCACCTGTCCGGTTATGATCTTCCGATGGAGGAGTTGAAACAGTTTCGCCAATGGGGAAGCCGCACCCCGGGGCACCCCGAGTACGGATACACCCCGGGCGTAGAGGCGACCACCGGTCCCCTCGGTCAAGGCATCTCCATGGCCGTCGGTATGGCGATGGCCGAACGCCATCTGGCCGCCGTGTACAATCGGGAACATTTCCCGGTCGTGGATCACCACACGTACGTGATCTGCAGCGACGGCGACCTGATGGAGGGGGTTGCGGCGGAGGCGGCCTCCCTGGCCGGTCACCTGCGCTTGGGCAAGCTGATCGCCCTGTACGATTCCAACGACATCAGTCTGGACGGGGAGACGTCCCATTCCTTTACCGAAGATGTCCGCAAGCGCTTTGAAGCCTACGGCTGGCAGGTGCTGCGGGTGGAGGATGGAAACGATCTCGATGCCATTGATCGGGCCATCGAGGAGGCGAAGGCGGAAACCGGACGCCCGACGCTGATCGAGGTGCGCACCACCATCGGTTACGGCAGCCCCAAGTATGCGGGGACGAGCACGGTGCACGGCAAGCCCCTCGGGGCAGAGGAAGTGGCCGAGGTGCGCAAGGCCTACGGTTGGCCCTCGGAGGAGTCCTTCTTCGTGCCGGAGGAGGTCCGCGAGCACTTTGCCGCTTGGAAGGCGGAAGCGGGCAAATGGGAGGCGGAATGGAACAGCCTCTTCGACCGCTATCGGGAAGCCCATCCGGCTCTGGCCCGGCAGCTGCAGCAGGCCATCGCCGGCGAGTTGCCCGAGGGCTGGGATGCCGAGCTGCCCGCATACGCGCCCCAGGACAAACCGATGGCCACCCGTCAGGCTTCCGGTGCGGCGATCAACGCACTGGCCAAAAACGTGCCCACCCTCTTCGGCGGCTCCGCGGACCTGGCTTCCTCGAACAACACGACGATGAAGGAGGAAGGCATCTTCCACGCCGAGGATTACACCGGGCGCAATGTCTGGTTCGGTGTGCGGGAGCACGCCATGGGGGCAGCCTTGAACGGCATGGCGCTGCACGGCGGTCTTCGTCCCTACGGCGGTACCTTC
>JAJYSD010000192.1 GCA_021793745.1 Bacillota bacterium | reverse complement strand
TGGTCGCTGCACGGTTCGGCGAGGAGAGGTGGTCCCCCTGCAGGCCGGTGACGGCGGCTCCGACCATTTCCGAGGCGAGCAGGGGATCTTCGCCAAAGGTTTCATAGTAACGCCCCCATCGCAAATCCCGGGCGATATCGGCGGCGGGGGAGAAGTTCCAGTGGATGCCGGTGGCGCGGACTTCCTTCGCCGTCCGTTCGTTGATTTCTCGGACGAGGGCGGGATTCCAGCTGTTGGCCAACCCGATGTTGTGGGGATAGATGGTGGCTCCGAGGACGTTGTTATGGCCGTGGACGGCGTCCACCCCGTAGATGATGGGGATCTTCAGTCGGGAGTGCCGGAGAGCGTATCTCTGCAGGGTGTTTGTCATTTTTGCCCACGCTTTCGGGTTGTTGGGCACCGGGGCGGCGCCGCCTCCGCTCAGGATCGAACCGACGCGGTTGTCGACCAACACCTTTTTCATCCATTCCTCATTCAGCGGTCCCCGATCCCATTCATCTTCTCCCATCAGCCGCGTTACATTGATCTGCGTCATCTGGCCGACTTTTTCCTCCAGGGTCATGCGCCTGAGGAGGTCCTTCACCCGTTTTTCCACCGGCAGCGAAGGGTCCATGTAGGGCGGTTGGGGTCGGGGTTTTTCAGCGGTGGCGATCCCGAAATGGGGACCTGCCAGGGCCAGGAAAAGGACGGTGACCAACATCATCAGCAAAAATTTACGCCTGTTCACGGAGCTCACCTCGCAGGAGGGATCGGATCGATGACATTATTCTCCAAATAATCTTAAAAATCCTCCATTTTCGCCCGGAGGGGCGTTGCAGCGGTTGTTCCGGGCTTTTCCGCGCGGCCGGTATGAGGGGAATCGTTCCTGAAGGGCCCTGCCCGGTCCAGGGATATTTCGTCCTATTTTTCTCGTCCGCCATGCATTGACACTCTTGAGGAGGGTTGGATAGAGTGGAAAGCAGAATGAGGGGGGATGAAAGAAGCACAATCCGGAAAGAGCGGAGGATGCCGCTCGAAGAACCGAGGGGCTCGACTAATTGTCGGAATTTACGGATATTTATCACGGACGCGATGAAGGAGGAGACTGAGGGATGAGCCGCTTAGCCCTGCTGGGGGGTAGCCCTGTAAAGGAGAAACCGTTTCCGCGTTGGCCGGTGTTTGGGCCGGAGGAGGAACGGGCGCTGCTGGAAGTGCTGCGGTCCGGGAAGTGGGGAGCGGTTGACGGACATCGGGTGAAGGAATTCGAAAAGCGGTTTGCCGCTTTCCAGGAAGCGGAATACGGCGTCTGCGTAGTCAACGGGACTGTCGCCCTGGAAGTGGCGCTCCGGGCGGCGGGAGTGGAACCGGGAGACGAGGTCATCGTTCCCGCCTACACCTTTATCGCCACCGCTACGTCCTGTCTGGCGGTGGGAGCGCGGCCGGTGTTTGCCGATGTGGACCCGGAAACGATGCAGATCGATCCCAACGATGCGTTGAGCAAGGTGACGGAGAAGACCCGGGCGATCATCCCCGTCCACCTGGGCGGCCATCCCGTCGATATGGACGCCATCGGCCGATTGGCCCAAAAACAAGGCCTGTTCGTAATCGAGGATGCGGCCCAGGCGCACGGGGCGGTCTGGAGGGAGCGGCGGGTGGGGGCCATCGGCCATCTGGGCGCCTTCAGCTTCCAGTCCAGCAAAAACATGACCGCCGGCGAAGGGGGAATCGTCCTCACCAACGACGAGCAGCTGGCGGATGCGGCATGGTCCATTCACAATGTCGGCCGGGTGCGGCAGGGACAGTGGTATCAGCACGAGCGTATCGGCTGGAATTTGCGGATGACCGAATTCCAGGCTGCGGTGCTGCTGTGTCAACTGGAACGCATGGAGGAGCTGATACGCCTCCGGGAGGCGAACGCCGCCGCCTTGAGCCGACTGTTGGAGCAGCTGCCGGGGGTCCGCCCCCTCGGGCGCGATCCGCGGGTGAAGACCCATGCCTGGCACTTGTACCTGTTTCGTTATGACCGGGAAGCCTTTGCCGGACTGTCCAAGCAGGACTTTGTGCGGGCGTTGCAGGCGGAGGGGATCCCGGTATCCCCGGGCTATGTGCCATTGAATCGCAACCGGGCGATCCGCCAGGAGCTCGCCCAGCGGTTCGGAGTGGAAGGGGATGGCATCCCGCCCTGTCCGGTGGCCGAGCGGGCCAGCGATGAGGAGGTTCTCTGGTTTCCCCAGCGCATTCTCCTCGGCTCGCCCCGGGATCTGGCCGCGGTGGCGGAAGCCATTGACAAGGTGCAGCGTCACGCCTCGGATTTGGTTCGGGTCTCTTAGGCATCGCCGTTTTGCCGGCCCCATCAGGGCCGGTTTTTATATTGGTTCAATTTTGCCGCATTCCAACCGGAAGAAAGATGGACATGACAAGGGGGTGTCGGTCGCATATACTGGAGTTGAATCAGTCTTTGCCACATTGGGCGGGGGGATCGGCATGGATGGGATTTGGACGGAACGGCGGCGAAGGCTGGCGGAGGAGTTGCTGAGGAGGACCGATCCGGTCACCGTGACCCGGTTGGCCTCCCGGCTGAAGGTGAGTCCGCGAACCATTCGATACGATTTGGATGCCCTTCAACCCTGGTTTCAAGAACAGGGGTTGCAGCTGTCCAAGAGGCCCCGCCGGGGCGTGCAGGTGATGGGCCCCGAGGAGCGGGTTCAATCGGCTCTGCGGCAGCTGGCCTCCCGGGGAGGAAACCCGTACCGCCATCCCCTTCGTCCCGAAGAGCGCGTCCGCCTGATGCTTGCATATCTTCTGCAGGATGCCCAGAACACCCGCGTCCGTGTCCAGGATCTCGCGGACCGGTTGGGGGTATCCCGCGGAACGCTGCTGTCCGATTTGAAAACCGTCGAGGAGAAATTGGCCGCCTACCGCATCCGCCTGCTGCGCATCCCCGGTTACGGCCTCAAGCTGGACGCCGATGAATTCCGTTGGCGTCAGGCCGCCGCTTCCCTGGTTTTCAGCGAATTGGATCCGGAGCATCCGGATCGTTCGTTCCGGCTCGCTGAAGCTCCAAAACTTTCGGCGCCGGAGACCGTCCCGTCGATGGCATCGCTGCTGCCGAGGGAGCTGATGGCCACCATCGAAGCTGTCCTGTCCGGCTTTGACTGGGAGCCTCCCCTTTCGGACCGGGCGTTCCGGGGGCTCGCCATCCACATCGCTCTCGCCCTTTTACGCTTGCAGGAAGGGAGAGGCGTTTGGCTTCCCCCGGAACAGCTGGCGGAAGTGAAAGCCAAAGGGGAGTTTCGGATGGCCCGACGCCTGTTTCGGGCGCTGGAGAAGCGGCTCGGCATCGATGTTCCGGAAAGCGAAGTCGGTTATCTCGCCCTGCATCTGCTGGGGGCCAAGCGGGGTCCCGCTTCGATCCCCATGGAGCGATCCCCCCGGGAGGATATGGATCCGCCGCTGGCCGAGGTCGTGGACCGGATGATCCGCATCGTATCCGAATCGTTCCGGCTGCCCTTGTATCTGGACAAGGAGCTGGCGGAGGGCCTGATCATCCACTTGAAACCGGTTTTGGCCCGGTTGAAATACGGGCTGCCCGTGGAAAACCCGATCCTGGACGACATCCGTACGCATTATCCGCAGATCTATGCTGCAACGCAAAAAGCGGTTTTTTGGCTGGAACGGGTGGTCGGATGTCCAATCCCCCCGGGCGAGGTGGGGTACCTGGCGATGCATTTCGGAGCGGCGTTGACCCGGGTCAAGCAGAAGACCCTGTCCTCTCGGCGGATTCTCCTGGTCTGCGCTTCGGGGTTGGGAACGGCCAAGCTCTTGGAGTCCACGCTCCGCAGCGAATTGCCGGGCGTGGAGTGGATCGGCACCACCAGTGTGATGCAAGTGGCGAAAACGATCAAAAGTCGGGCCGTCGACCTGGTGATCAGCACGGTGGATTTGGATTCTCTGGTGAAGGATGTCCCGGTGGTCCGGATCCCTCCGCTTCCCGGACGGCGGGAAATCATGCAATTGAAGGAGGGGCTCTATCTGGCCGACTCCCTGACTCCCGACGTCCATCTGGTCGGAGAGCTGATGGAGCTGATTCAGCGGTATGCCGATGTCCGCGATGCCGATCGTTTGGCGGATGCCCTTCGCAGGTGGCTGGATGGCCGGATTTTTTTCCAAAAACAACGGACTGGAAGGGTAGTGAACGTTCCCATGCTGGATAAACTATTGATACCGGACAATATTTGCTTACAGGCCGAATGCCACACCTGGCGGGAAGTGGTGGAGGCGGGAGCCGAGCCGCTTCTGCGTCAAGGGATGATCGAAGCGCGTTATGTGGATCAAAACCAGGAAAAT
>JAJYSD010000191.1 GCA_021793745.1 Bacillota bacterium | reverse complement strand
AGCAAGCCGGGGAAAAGCTGGGAATTTCCCAGATGCACGTTTCCCGCCTGCAGCGGCGGGCACTTCGCAAGCTGCGCGAAGCGATACGGATCGAACCGTCGGAATGCATCTAGATGGAAGGCTCTTTTTTTATAGCGGCCTTTGTGATGCCGAAGTCAAGTGGAGAAAGGCTTCTTTTGTCTCGAGACCGTGGTCAGGGTGGACAAGCTACCCGGCTTTCGAGCTTGCAGCCTCAGCGCCCTTATCGGGCGCTTTTTAGTTTCCGGATCCCGGACAGCGTTCCCGTCCCGCCGGTAGACGTCCCCAGCCGTTTCCCGGAGCCGGGCGGTCCACACCGTCCTTATTTGCCGGGGAAAAGAGCGGTTTTCTTGAGGCGGCTTCGGGCTTGGGTTCGGGGACTTTGCCGCTTCCAACTTCCGCCGCTTCGGGGAATCTGATATAATCAATCTCCATAGATCCCGCAAGGTTCATCGACGGAGGCGATTTATGAACGAGGAACGAATTTACCAGGTAATTGCCGAGGAGTTGGACATCCGCCCCGTCCAGGTTCAGGCGAGTGTCCAACTCCTTGCCGAGGGTAACACGGTCCCCTTTATTGCCCGGTATCGCAAGGAACGAACCGGGGAGCTGGATGAGGAGCAGCTCCGGGCCATTGAGGAGCGGTACCGCTATCTGCAACAGCTGCAGCAGCGAAAAGAAGAAGTGATACGGCTGATCGAGGAACAGGGGAAGCTGACGGAGGAACTGCGGAGCAGGATCGAAGAGGCGGTCAAACTGCAGGAAGTGGAAGACCTGTATCGTCCCTACAGGCCGAAGCGCAAGACGCGGGCTTCCGTCGCCCGGGAGAAGGGCTTGGCTCCCCTGGCGGAGCTGGTGATGAAATCCCGGGATGCGTCGGAGGTGGAGGCGGCCGCCCCCCGCTTTGTGAGCGAGGAGAAGGGCGTGGCCTCGCCGGAAGAGGCGCTGACCGGGGCCCGGGATATCGTGGCGGAAACCGTCGCCGATGATCCGGACATCCGCCGCTTTGTACGGGAGTCGACCTGGAAGAAGGGCGTCCTCGTCTCGGCAGCCCGGGATCCGGAGAAGAAGACGGTGTACGAGATGTACTATGAATACAGGGAACCGGTGCGCCGCATGCCCGCCCATCGCATTCTGGCGGTCAACCGGGGAGAGCGCGAGGAAGTGCTGCGGGTGCGCATCGAAGTGGAGGAAGAGGAGATCCTCCCCCGGATCCTGAAGCGCTTCCCCCATCCCGAACAGCGTCATCTGAAGGAGGCGGTGGAGGACGGTTACAAGCGGTTGCTCGCCCCCTCCGTGGAGCGGGAGATCCGGGGGATGATGACGGAAAAGGCGGAGGAACAGGCGATCCGCATCTTTGCGGAGAACCTGCGCAATCTGCTGCTCACGCCGCCGGTCTCCGGAAAGCGGGTGCTGGGCATCGATCCCGCCTACCGTACCGGGTGTAAGTTGGCGGTGGTGGACGATACCGGCAAACTGCTCCACACCGACGTCATTTTTCCCACGCCTCCGGAAAACCGGGTCGCGGAGGCGAAGCAAATCACCCGAAAAATCATCGAAGCCTATCGCGTCGATTTGATTGCCATCGGCAACGGCACCGCTTCACGGGAAACGGAAGCCTTTGTGGCGGAACTCCTTCAGGAGCTGGAGCGGGAAATTTACTACGTCATCGTCAATGAAGCCGGCGCCAGCGTCTATTCCGCCTCCAAAACGGCCCGGGAGGAGTTTCCCCACCTGGATGCCGCTTCCCGCAGCGCCGTCTCCATCGCCCGCCGGCTGCAGGATCCGCTGGCGGAACTGGTGAAAATCGATCCGAAGGCGGTGGGGGTCGGGCAGTATCAACATGACGTCTCCCAGAAGCGGTTGGCGGAGAGTCTCAGCGCCGTCGTCGAATCCGTCGTCAACCATGTGGGGGTGGATGTGAACACCGCGTCCCCGGCCCTTTTGGGCTATGTATCCGGGATCACATCCACCGTCGCCAGGAATATCGTCAAACGTCGGGAGGAGGCCGGCCGCTTCAAAAGCCGGGAAGAATTAAAGGAAATTCCTCGTCTCGGGGCGAAGACCTACGAGCAGTGCATCGGATTTTTGCGCATTCCCGACGGAGACCATCCCCTGGACAAGACCCCGATCCATCCGGAATCGTATCCGGTGGTGGACCGGCTCCTGGGAGAATTGGGATGCACCCCCGCGGCGATCGGTACCGATGAGCTGAACGACGAGCTGCGGCGGGTGGACGTGCCGTCCATGGCGGAGCGGATCGGTTGCGGCGTCCCCACCCTGCGGGATATCATCGATGCGCTCCTGAAACCGGGCCGGGACCCGCGGTCGGAATTGCCGCCGCCGATCTTTCGTTCCGACGTGCTGAAACCGGAGGATCTGCGGCCGGGAATGCAGCTGAAGGGGACGGTCCGCAATGTGGTCGATTTCGGCGCTTTTGTGGATATCGGTCTGAAAAACGATGGATTGGTGCACATTTCCCGGATGAGCGAAAAATATGTGCACCATCCCCTGGATGTGGTCTCCGTGGGAGATATCGTCGATGTGTGGGTCTGCGGGGTGGACCTGGAACGGGACCGTGTCTCCCTCAGCATGGTACCCGTGTCTCCCGAAGAGGGGGATGATTGAGCGAGGTCCGTCGGCCCGGAGGCCGGATTAGGGCTGTTACCGGATCTGTGGGGGCTTATCCGCCCCCTTCCCGTCCTTTTTACTGTCGAGGGGCATCGGTCCCTGTCCATGAATAAACGGTGAAGGGGTGGAGAACCGTTGATCCGGCGCGGTCTGATCTTGTTGTTGTTCGCAGCCGTTTTGGCCGCGCTTGTTTTCATTTTTCGCGATTGGTTTCGCACAGGAGAGGTCCGGGAGCTTCGCCTCCCCGCCGATCTGGCTCGACATTACGCCGAGGCGGAGCGGCAGACGGGACTCCCGTGGGCCTATTTGGCAGCGATGGATGAGGTGGAATCGGATTATCAAAAGGCAACCCCGGCTGCCATCAAGGAGCGGGCGAGCCGAATTCGTCGGCGGATCGGCGGGCAGGAGGTGTCGGACCGGGATGTGGAGCGGGTGATCCGTTCCCTCTTTCCAGAAAAGAACGAAAAGGCAATCCTTTCGATCGCCAAATCGTACCGGTGGATGCTTCCTTCGCTGTCCGAGGGTTATGTCTTTCCCTTTCGCCCTTCGGATCGCAGGCACGTCTCCTACTCGGACACCTGGGGTGCCAGCCGGACCTACGGCGGTGATCGAAAACACGAAGGCACCGACTTGATGGCGAAAAAGGGAACCCCCATCCTGTCGGTTTCCGATGGGGTCGTCGTGCGCAAAGGGTGGAACCGGCTCGGGGGGTGGGCCGTCACGATCATGGACCAAAATCATCGCCAGATTTTCTATTATTACGCACACATGAGCCGCTTTGCCGAGGGAATCGAAATGGGGGAACGGGTGAAAAAGGGCGAAGTGATCGGTTATGTGGGGGACAGCGGATACGGGCCGGAAGGGACGACGGGGAAGTTTCCGCCCCACCTCCATTTCGGGATTTATGTGCGGGAAAGCCTCTTGTCGCGGGAGAGCGAAGCGATCAATCCCTACCCGTTATTGAAGGGATTGGACCCGAAAAAATAAAAACGCCCCGCGGCGTCTCGGCATCGAAAAGGAAATCCGGGGTTACCCCCCCAGGGTGGTTCGATCTTTATTGCAGAAGGTGAACCAGCACTCGTTCAAGTAGCGGATCTGCCATCGGTCCTTGCCGTAGAAGGCCCGCATCAGCTGGCTTCGCAACCACTTCGGCATCCTATCCCCTCCAGGACTTTTCCTCTTTGATTCCCCATTTTATGTGGAAGGGGGCTTGTCCGTGTCTGGCAAGCCCCCTTCCTTTTGGTCCGATAGGAGGGTTTGACCGCAAAATCGGTGCTCCTGCCCGCCGGCTGGATCCCTCTCCGACGGGCCCGCTCGCGATCGGCCCGGCACACCCTATGGATTCCCTTCTCATATTTTCGGAGCCGAAGGGAAGGGTTTTTGGACGACTGGGATTATGAGGGAAGCCCTTTACGGCTCTTGGGGAAGGCGGGTGCCTTCGGGCTTTGACGATGGAGGGGCCCGCCCCTTCTGGAGTCTTTGAAAAAGGGAAGTTATGACGTTGAGGGGGAAACGGACGCCTTCATCGGGTCCACCTCCATCCAAAGCGCCGGAATTTACGCGCCTCCCCTCCCTTTCTGCATCGCTTTCCATACCTTCTCCGGCGTCAGGGGCATCTCCAGATCCTTCACCCCGAAGGGCTTCAGCGCGTCCACCACCGCGTTCACCACGGCAGGGGTGGAGGCGATGG
>JAJYSD010000190.1 GCA_021793745.1 Bacillota bacterium | reverse complement strand
GATTTTCCCAACATGAGCGTGGCAACGATCTATAACAATTTGCGATTGTTTAAAGAGGCCGGTCTGGTGAGGGAATTGACGTATGGCGATGCTTCAAGCCGTTTCGACGCCAATATGAGCGATCATTACCACATTATTTGCCGCCGCTGTGGAAAAATCACGGATTTCAAATATCCTCCCCTCGTCGAGGTGGAGGAAGAGGCGGCCAAAAAGACCGGCTTTCGGGTCGATTCTCATCGGATGGAAGTGTATGGCTTGTGTACTGACTGCCAAACCCTCGATCAGTAAGCTTCAGACAAAGCCTCTGCACGGCGTGCAGGGGTTTTGTCGTCCGAAAACAGTCACCGACGCGATTTTTCGGCTGAGAAAAAGCCGGGAACCCGAAGGGGTTCCCGGTTTGTTGGTTTAGGTTGTCAGAAGAAGACGCTGATGGCGATGATCAGCACGTAGGTCAGGGAGGCGACCGTTAATCCGGTCAGCCATTTGAAGACGGGCCGCTCCCGGATGACGGCGTGGATGGCCAGCCCGGTAAACGCGAGAATGGCGATGAGGGTCAGCAGATATAGCAGACTGTAGAACATGATCGATTCTCCTCCGATCCTCACGGCACCGGAATTTTCCCGAGAATGGCGAATTTGCGGTTGAGTTTCGCCACCTGTTGGATGGTGGTGCCGGTCATATCGTACAGGTCTTCGACCAGGTTGTGTTCGCTCCGGCTTTGCTTCGCCGTCCGGGTGGCGGAGGCCAGCAACTGCTCGTTTTGGCGGGAGATGTTCCCCAATTGGTTCATGACCATGGTGGTGTTTTTGTTCAGCCGATCCAAGCCCTGGACGATTTTCTGCTCGCTCGCCTGCACATTGGCCAGGCTGGTGTTCATGCGAGCCAGGAGGTTGACGGTGTTACCCAGTTTGGCGTTCATCGCTTCCACAACCTCCGCCGTCTCCCCCAGGGGTTTCAATTGTTCGTTGGTCACGACCGTCAGCCGATGGGCTTGTCGGATGTTTTTGTGGACGTCGGCCATCACCCGATTGGTTTCCTGTTGTGTCGTGATCTGCTGAAAGGTACCCCAGCCCATCAGCCCGAGAAGCCCGAGGTTGATCAAAATCACGATGGCGCGCGCGAGCATGGGAATCCTCCTTTCGTCAGGGCAGAAGGGGATCCAGCAGACGTTTTAGCAATCCACCCTCTTTTTTCGCTTGCTCTTCAGTCGGTTCCAAAGGGGTGTCGACCTTTTCTTTGGGCGATTCCTTTACGGGATCTTCGTCGACGCGTCCGGATTTCTCCGAGGAGGGGAGGATTCGGCCCACGGTATTTTTCAGGGTTTCATCCAGGATGTTTTTGACGGTTTCGATCCCGCCCTTAATGGAGGCGAGCAAGCGGAAGTTGTTCACGGACGCATCCAGCTCCGCCAGCAGTGTGTCCATGCTTTGATTCATCTTGGCCGTGGTGTTCGCCACTTCTCCGGTGTTTTCGGCCACAATGCCGAGCTGGCCGACGGTGGCGACCATCTGTTCCTTCACCTGATCCGCCCGGTTGGCGGTCTGTTCGGTCAATTGGGCCGTCTGTTTTTCCCGCTTAAGGATCTCTTTCATCAGTTCCCGGGCATTGACGTTGCCTGCCAGTTGATGATCCAGCTCCCTTTGGATGTTTTCGTTTGTATGGATCTGCTCGCTGAGCAGTTGGTTCTGCCGTTTCAGCCCTTCCAGGGCCTCTTCCGCCTTGGCCACTTCCCTTTCCAGTTTTTTGGAATCCTTCAGCATCCCCGCGGTTCGATCCTCCAGATCGCTGGTCAGTCCGAAAATGTTGTACTGCGCCAGGCCCGGGAGCACGGTGTTGTCACTCCATTTGGCGAGGGTCGGGGTGGCGGCGACCAAAAAGGCCAGGAGCCCGACGAGGAGCGCCACTTTCCACTTGGGTCCGAAATGCCACTGGTGGTTCACAGCATGTCACCTCCTCACCGAGGTCTCCGGTAGGAATCGGGTCTTGTCGTTCATCGCCTGCAGATTGGCGTTGATCTCCGCTTGAAGGGATTTCATGTTGCTCAGGGTCTGAACGAGCTTCCTGTTGGAGGACTCCATCGAATCGAGGGTTTCAATGCTGGCTTGGACGGACGCTTCAATCTGTTTCAGATCTTGGTATGTGACCCCCGTATTCTCTCCGATGGCGTTCACCCGTTGGGAGATGGCGGCGACGACCCGGTCCAGCTCCTGAAGCTCCTTATCCAACCCGGCGGTGTTGCTCTCGATTCGGGAAACCTTTTTGTTCAGGGATTGGCTCCTCTTTTTCAGATCGGCGATGGCGTCCAGCTGGTTGTTCATTTGGGCGGATTTGTCGGCGGAGAGGGCCAATTGTTTTTCCAGCTCCCGGGACATCGATGCCATATCCCGTTGCATGTAAAGCTGTAGCCAGGTGTTCCCGGCGTTGACGGCGAGCAGCACGGTAATCAGCAGGGTGGTGATTTTGAGCGGGTTCATCAGTTGCTCACCCCGGGTACTTTGCTGTTCATGTGGCGGGTCGAGTTGAGCATGTCCTCCATGTATTGCTCATCCTCCCTGGCCGTGGCTGCCAGCTTTTTCAGCATTTCATCCATCTGCTTCATGTAAGGATCGAGTTCCGCGAGGTTTTGACTGATGGATTGGATATCCCGCTTTGAGTCGGCGGAGGATTTGAGCATTTGGTCGTTCAGGCGGAGGGTGTCGGCGTTGTACTCCACCACCTTGGACAAAAGCGTCAGCAGTTGGTCCGTCTTGCCGATGGCGTCGTCCAGGCCCTTGTCAGCCCGGTCCATGGTGGCGAGCATTTTGGTCAGTTCCCCGTTTTTGTCGATAATGGAGGACTGAACCCGGTTCAGGGTTTTCACCGATTCCAGATTGGATTCCAACCCGGCATGAAGGCGCTTTAAATTTTGCGTCATGGTGATCCCGTTGATCAGAAAGCCGCTCAGGAGAAGAATGGCGATGACGGATACGGTTTTTCGAATCATGGGATCTCCCCCTTACGGCAAGGAATTGGCGGCTTGTCGGCTTTTCGCCGCCGCCGACTTCAGTTTCTCGTTGAGCAGCTGGTTTTGCTCGAGGGCCCTTTCCAGCTTGGCTTTGGTGTCCAGGGTGATGGCCCGGAGTTGCTCAGTCTGGTCCACCTGGTCCTTGGCGGAGGAGGCGATCGAGGTCATCTTTCCGTTGAGAAAGGCGCTGAGATCGTTCATGTTTTGACTCAGATCGACCTGCTGTCCGGTGACGGTTTCCAGATCGCCCAGGGTGAAGGATTGGTCATCCAGTCCGTCCCTGACGGTTTGCAGCTTTTCGTGGACTTGCACGGTCTGGCCCGACTTTTGGTCGATGGAAGACAGTCCGCCCAGGATGTTTTCATTGACGGCTCCCAGCTGCCTGTTGTTTTGGCCGATCCGCTCCAGCATGCCGTTGAGGTCCACCTGTTTGTGCAATTCGGCCAGGGTGTTCGTCTCCTCCCGGCTTGCCGAAATGGGAAAAGGGTTGTCCCCCTTTTCGGACCGGTCCGCGAACAGCATCGGGAGGGAGACCGTCAGCGTGAAGGCAATCAGGGAAGCGATGATCGCGGGGAGGTATCGCATCTTCAAACCTCCTTCGATTCAGATTAGCACATGGACGAGGATACCGGCCAGGATGCCGACGAGGGTGCCGAAGATCACCTGCCGACTCCAAGTCTTTTTCCATCGGGGTTTTTCCGGGGAGGGCGATTCGGTCCCTTCCCCGGAATCCGACTCGTTGAAGAGGGGTACGACGTTGGAAATATCCGATGCCGCCGGCGGGGCGGACCCATGGTCGGATGCGATCAGGAACTCTTCATCCTCCTCCGAGTACAAGGCATCGATGATTTCCGCATACTGATCCTCGATTGCGCGGATCCGGACCCGCTGTGCCGGGGTCAGTTCCCCCCTTTCGAGGGTGAAGGGTTCCGTCAGCAGGGAAAACTTCTTGGGTCGCTCAAAGGGGGCGAACCCGGCGGTCAACCGATCGATTTCCTCCCGGAGCAGTTGGCGGACCGGGTCCCGTCGCACCAGCTCTTCTTTGGTTTCGGCGGCCCACCCGTTGGCCCGGGCGTGACGGGTCAATGCATCGTAGTCCGGGAAAATCAGGGCGCCGACGCAGGGACGGTGATTTCCCACGAGAGCGGCCTGTTGGATGAATCGGCTAGCGGTCAGGGCGCTCACTACCGGTTGAGGGGCGACGCTTTTGCCCGTTGACAGGGTGATCAGGTTTTCCTTCCGATCGACGATCCGAAGATACCCGTCTTCATCGATTTGGGCGATGTCTCCGGTGTGGAGCCACCCGTTTACTACCGTCTTGGCGGTTTCCGCCGGTTGATTGTAATATCCCATAGATC
>JAJYSD010000189.1 GCA_021793745.1 Bacillota bacterium | reverse complement strand
ATGTACTGGATAATGGAACCATGAGAATGGATAAAAACTTCATGGTCGCCATGCACAATCCGGCATCGGTGGACAACCCCAATCCGCCGGCGGAATTTGTGGAATTTCCCATCTACACGGTGTTGATCGATCATCCCGATGGGAAAATCCTCTTTGATACCGCCTGCAATCCCGAGGGCATGGGCAAACAAGGCCGCTGGCCGGAGTCCGTGCAGAAAATGTTTCCCCACTATGCCGATGAAGCCTGTTATCTCCCCAACCGGCTGGAACAACTAAGGATTCGTCCCGAAGACATCAAATACGTCGTCGCATCCCACCTCCATCTGGATCACGCCGGTTGTTTGGAGATGTTCACCAACGCCAAAATCATCGTCCATGAAGACGAACTGGCCAATACGATGAAGAGCTACGCCATCAACAAAAATATGGGTGCCTATATCTGGGCGGATATCGATGCCTGGATCAAAACCGGACTGGACTGGCATCCCATCAAGCGGGACGAGCAGGAAATTCCCCTGGTGGACGGGGTGAAGATCCTGAACTTCGGCAGCGGACATGCCTGGGGACTCCTGGGTCTGCATGTCAACCTTCCGGATACGGGGAATATCATTTTGGCTTCCGACGCCATCTATTGCTCGGAAAACTACGGCCCGCCCATCCGCCTGCCGGGAATTATCTACGATTCCATCGGCTATGTGAAAGCGGTGGAATATATCAAAAAATACGCGGCCAGACACCATGCCCAAGTGTGGTATGGTCATGACCCCGAGCAATTCAAGCAACTGATCAAATCGACGGAAGGCTATTACGAATAAGGAGGGTCCTCCGATTGAGAACCCGTGCCGCTGTATTGTATGAGATGGGGCTTCCCACCCCCTACCGGGAGAGCAAGCCGCTGGTCATCGAGGAGCTGGACCTGGAGCCGCCGGGACCGGGGGAGGTGTTGGTCCGGATCCGGGCTGCCGGTTTATGTCATTCCGACCTGTCGGTCATCAATGGGAATCGCCCCCGCCCCACCCCGATGGCCCTCGGACACGAGGCGGCAGGCGAAGTGGTCGAGGTGGGCGAAGGTGTCCGGGATCTCGCCGTCGGCGATCACGTGGTCTGCGCCTTCGTTCCCAGCTGCGGCCATTGCCCCCCTTGCCGGGAAGGCCGACCCGCCCTGTGTGAGCCCGGAGCGGAGGCCAACAACAAAGGGGTTCTCCTCAGCGGTCAACACCGGTTGAAAAAAGGGGGCGCACACATCCACCACCATCTGGGCGTGTCCGGCTTTGCCGATTATGCCGTCATCGACCGGCACTCCCTGATCAAAGTGGATCCCTCCATCCCCTTTCACGAAGCAGCCCTCTTCGGCTGTGCGGTGATGACCGGGGTGGGGGCGGTCCTGAACACCGCGCAAGTCAAAGCGGGAAGCAGCGTCGCCGTCGTCGGGCTGGGCGGGGTCGGCCTGAGCGCCCTGCTCGGCGCCGCCGTCGCCGGGGCCCGGCAGATTGTGGCTGTCGACGTCAATCCGGACAAGTTGAAACTGGCCAAATCCCTGGGAGCGACGGACACCTTCGATGCCAGGGACCCCGATGTGGTGGATCGCATCCGCTCCCGCACCGAAGACGGTGTCGAATACGCCTTTGAAACCGCCGGTGTCGTGCAGGCGATGCAGACCGCCTACCGGATCACCCGCCGGGGCGGGGTGACCGTCACCTCGGGGCTGCCTCACCCGAAAGAACAATTCGCCATTCCCCATGTCACGCTGACCGCCGAGGAGCGCACGATCAAGGGATCCTATATCGGCAGCTGCATTCCCTCCCGGGATATCCCCCGCTACATCGCGCTGTACAAACAGGGCCGATTGCCCGTGGACCGCCTGTTGACAGACACCCTTCCCCTGGAGCAAATCAACGAGGGATTTGACCGGCTGGCCCGCGGACAGGCGGCGCGCTTGGTCGTCACCCTGTAATCCCTCCTCCGCCCCTGTAACCCGGGCTGTGCCCGGGTTTTTCAGCTGCAGCCGGCCCAGGGCTTTGCCATCCCACGGCCTCCACGTCACCGCTTCTCCCCTCCAACCTCCTCCCGGTCTCCGCAACTCCCTTTCCCCCGGAAGCGACCGTCCCCTCCGGCCGCGCCACCGAAGAGCGGGAGCGCGGGCCTCTCCGCATCCGCCATCGCCTTCTCCTCCTCGATCCTTTTTGCTATATTGTTGGTATCTTGCGCCGGCGGGGATCGACAGCTTTCCCCTGACGGGGGGACCCTGTCCCCATCCGGTCCGCCTGCGATCCCTTCCGCGCAGAAAAAAACGCAAACGGAGACGATCGCCATGCCTTTTCAGAAGTGGATCCTGATGATCATCCCCGTCATCATCGGTCTATTCCTCTTGATTCCCCTCTGGTCCCGGGTCTCCCAATACGATGACACCTCCATTCAGCGGCGTCCGCACGCCGCCGGATTGGTCCTCGGCGCAGCCCTGTGGGACGGGCGACCCAGCCCCGCCCTGAGGGAGCGGCTGGACCAGGCTTACGAACTGTACCGGGAAGGCCTGGTGCAATACCTGATCCTGTCGGGAGGCAAGGGGGACGACGGGCTGACGGAGGCCGAAGGAATGAAGCGCTACCTGGTTGAACGAGGTGTTCCCTCCGATCGCCTCCTGCTGGAGGATCAGGCCCGCAACACCGCCGAAAACATCGCCTATTCCCAAACCATTCTCTCCGATCGAAACTGGAACCAAATCTATCTGATCACCCATGATTACCATATGTACCGGGCCCTCCGCCTCGCCGAAAGGGCGGGAATCGACGCCACCCCGGCTCCCGTCCACTCCCGGGTGTTGTTCACCCCCTTTTACAAGGCCCGGGAATGCCTCGCCATCATCAAGATGTGGATCCAGGAAACCGCCGGGTGAAAGGCCCGAATCGATATACCGCTGCGCCGAACCCGGTGAGTGCTCTACCCCCGATCCTTCGAGGTTTCCGGCTGTCCCGGAACGGGGTTACGGACGGTTGCCGCGATCCCGGCAGGGAGGGGTTCCGCCGCATGCCTCGCCACCCGGCGACGAGGCGGAAAATCACCACCCGACTCCGGGCCTTCCTTCCTCAACCCCGGAAGAGGTTTCTTTTTTCTATGAAACTTCACCTCTTATTTCCAAGAATCTATCATTGAAATCGGGCGATCCATGGATTCGGAGAAATCGTATATTGACAATTCTAATAGAATCTTCTACCATGAGATCGCACTATCATTTTCCAATCACTTGTGGAGGGGAAGTAGATCTTGGAAAAGCGGTCATCACGAATGAAGCGTTCGATCAAACGAAAGCGAATCGCATGGATCGGCGCCACAGCGCTCCTCTTGCTTTCCGCCTCGCTGACCTACGCAGCCTTCAAACCGGGAGAAGAGGCGGCGGACGCAACGCCTTCCGCCCAGGCCGAAAAGCCGGCGGCCGAGGTGAAAGAGGAACCGACGGTGAAGGAAATCGCCGAGGCATCCGATGAAGAACTGGTTGACGAAATTCATTACTACAACGAAATCTCCCTGTCCAAGGAATCGATTCGGAAAAACCACCACATCGCCGTAAAGATCGTGGATCAGAAGGCCAAGGAGCAAAATGTGAAGCCGGATCTGGACAATCCGAGATATCGGGAAATCGTGAAGGAAACGGCCTTGGATCTGGAGGGCAAGAGCCCCGAAGAACAAAGAGCGATCGCGGAATTCGCCAAGGAGGCGGACCGGTACGAAAACAAAGCCAACAACAAACGGATCAAGGAGCTTCAAGATAAAGCCAAGAAAGAGGGCCTGACCGAGAAAGAACGGGCCGAACTGATCAACCTGCTCCCGATCAAAAATCCCGGTCCCAAACTGAAGCCCGAGCCCAAAGGCGACGATCAGAAGAACTCCACCCCGCCTGAGGACAAGATCAAAACCCCGGGCAAAGGCGAAAAGGACATGCCCGGCAGCGATGACGGAGACAGCCGACAAGACGAAAACGGCACGGACGAGCAGGACGGCAAAACAGACGGCAGCAAAGATCAACCGAAAGAGGAAAAGCAAAAGGACGGTAGCAAGGACGACGAAAAGCAAAAGGACGGCCATAAGGATCAGCCGGACGGCAAACAAAAAGAAAAGGGCAAGGATGAACCGCAAGACGGCGAACAGCCGGGTGACGGCAGCGATGAGGACCAGGACGGAAACGGACAAGACGGCGACGATGACGGTGACAAAGATGCCGAGGAGCCTGCACAACCGCCGCTGAAGACGGAAGCCAACGGCTACAACCGGGCCAAAGCCGTGGAATATGCGTATAAATGGTGGAATAAGCGAAACAACGAAGAATACGGATACTACAGCCGGTCCATGGGCGGCTGCTATGACTGCTGAGATCG
>JAJYSD010000188.1 GCA_021793745.1 Bacillota bacterium | reverse complement strand
AGCTTCCGGGTAAACATTGCGTTGCGGATGAAGTAGCCCGGCTTTTCGAATTCCCGTTTCGATCCGAATCCGATGACGCCCCGGACGTATTTGGAGCGCTTGACGATGTGTCCGTATTCTTCACGGGAAAAGGGCTTCGCCTCGTTATCGCTGTCAAAGAGGTATTGCCTCAGCTCCGGGCCGATCATCTCCAAGAAGTAGCGGACCTTGCCGAGCAGCGGATAGTTGCGGAGAACCGAGTGTTGTTTCTGCCGGCGATCATAAAAATAGAGGTAAAGGATTGCAACCACGGGTGCGATGACCACGATGAACAGAACGATTGCTTCGACGGTCAGAAAACTCTCCAACAGATCCACGCCTCTGTCCTCCTCTTGAACCTGGTTCCATCATCGGATGGGGACCGTTCCGATCCGATCTCCGGAAAATGCTCGGGATATGGCTTCGCTCGGCGAAAGATCCCGTAAGCGCCTCGGCGTTCCGACAGCCCTCTCAAACCTCAGTTTTTCCTGTGAACAAAAAAGAAAACCGGTTGGATCCGGATTCCCTTTCATCCGCCGAGCTCTCTACCTGTCCCCACCCTCTACTATCTATTCGACCTTCAGCGGGACTTTCCTTGTTTCAGAATTTTCCTCCCGGCCGAAACGGTTTCCTTTCCCGCCGAAAGCGACTGGCGTCTGGCCGGGCCTCTGCGGATCGACGGCAGACACCGATTTGCGGACACAAATAGAAACCGGCATCCCATAGGGACACCGGTGAGATGGCTGTGACGGCCCCCTCAGGCTTGCCTGAAGGGGCATCCGACATCGTGCGAAATCTTTGATCAAGCGGACCGGCGTCTCAGCCGGCGGCCGGTTCAGGCCGACGCGTCCCGCTTCTGGGCCTCCAGGATCTTGTCAGCACCCGGGAGATCGTCGAACCAGGCGGCATCATCCGGACAATCCAATACCATGAAGTGGCCGTAGTAGTCCGGATGGCGGGCCTGATGGTACTTGAGGTAAATCTTGTCTCCCTCCACCGCCAGAATCTCGATCTTTCCGGAGGAGTGGCTCATCACATAGCGGACCCGTTTTCCAAGGCCCGAGGTGCGCGCCTTCGCCTCCTCGATGATCCGGTACTGCTCCTTGAAGGGGATGACGAAATCGGCATTCCCGGCCACCGGGCGGTTCTGGAAGAAATAGTAGGGAGTGACGCCCGCCCAGGAGAGTTTGTCCAGGAGCTCCGCGAGCACCTTCGGATCATCGTTGATACCGCGAAGCACCGGAGTCTGGTTGACCAGGATCACGCCGGCCCGCTGGAGTGCGTTGATCGCCCGGTAAGCGTGTTCAGTCAGCTCCCGGGGGTGGTTGAAGTGGGCCATCACATGGATGCGCGCATCCGGGCGGGAGTATTCGGACAAGGTCTCCAACAGCTCCTCGTCTTCATAAATGCGCATCGGGTTGAAGGCCGGCAGTTTGGAACCGAAACGGATGATCTTCACATGGGGAATTTCCCGCAACCGCTGGAGAATGGAGCGGATCTTTTTGGTTCCGAGGATCAGCGAATCGCCGCCGGTGAGCAGCACGTTGTTGATCTGCGGATTTTTCGAGATATATTCCAGTCCCGGGTCGATGTTCAGCGATGCTTCGTGCACATCGTTGCGGAACAGCCGCTTCCGGAAGCAGAAACGGCAATAGGCACCGCAAACTTCGGACACCAAAAGCAGGGCCGTGGTCGTATATTTATGCTGACAACCCGGAGCCGCATAGTTGAGGTGCTCTTCCGAGGCGTCCCAGCGCCCGTACTCGTCCAATTCCCGCTCGTTGGGAATGATCAACTTGCGGATCGGGTCATCGGGATCGTCCCAGTTGATCAGAGAGAGGTAGTAGTCGTTTACCCGAAACACGAACTTATCCGTGATCGGCGTCAATTTCTCGCGCTCTTCTTCAGGAATTGTCTCGATTTTGCGAATGTCCGTAATATAGCGCGGCATCGCCCTACCCCCTTTTTGTGATGTGATTCTCATTCAGGATAACAAAGATTTATAGATGTTTCAAAACTTGTCAGCGTCCGGGAAAAATGAAGTATTTCCTTTAGTTGTCGAAGGACATGGGATTGCCTTTGTCGGACCTTCACCCGCCGCACCGTCCCCTGATCCCCTCTTGAATCAAACCGATCCATAAAACTTTCAAGGAAATGCCCGGCGAGCCCCTTCGCCTCCCGGTGCCGGTCCCCGGAAGGAAGCCGAATTCCCCGCCTCGCTATCCCCCCTGCACCCGATGAAGGGAATTCCCGGTGGCATAAAAAAACCCGGCCGAAGCCGGGAGTCGGAAGCGCTTTTGCCCGGGTTCCATGCCGGCGACATGTCTCCCGGCGTAAAAGCGCTTCCGGTTTTAATCCATTCCGCTGGTCCTCGCCTCACGGGGTTCGGGACCGTCACGCCTTTTCCGACAGGCGCAGAAACTGATCCACATCGGAGAGAACCTGGTCCACCGCGCTCTGCCAAAAGTCCGGGCGCCGCAAATCCACCCCGAGATGGCGGGCGGCCAAATCCTCCACGGTCATGCGGCCGGTATCCCGGAGCAGATCCGCGTACTTCGCGGCAAAGGCCGCCCCATCCTCCTTCGCCCGCCCGTAGATGCCGGCGCTGAACAGAAAGCCGAAGGTGTAGGGGAAGTTGTAGAAGGGTTGGCCGGTGATGTAGAAGTGCAGCTTGGAGGCCCAGAACGTGGGATCGTAATCGGCCATCGCATCGGCAAAGGCCTCCCGCTGAGCGTCCACCATCAGCTGATTCAAGCGGTCCACGCTGACGGGGCCATCTTTTCGCTCCTCATAAAAGCGGGTTTCAAACAGGAACCGGGCACGGATGTCCATGAAAAAGGCGGCAGCCCGTTGCAACTTTTCCTCCAGCAGCCCGAGACGTTCCGCGTCGGAGGAGGCGTGGCGAATCGCCGCATCGGTGACGATCATCTCCGCAAAGGTGGAGGCGGTTTCGGCCACGTTCATCGCATACAGCTGGGACCAGTAGGGCAAATCCCCCATCACCTGCTGGTGGTAGGCATGCCCCAGCTCGTGGGCCAGGGTGGAAATGTTTCCGGTCGTTCCTCCGAAGGTCATGAAAATCCGGGACTGGCCGCTCACCGGAAAGGTCGTGCAGAACCCGCCCGGCCGCTTGTTGGGCCGATCCTCCGCTTCGATCCACCGGTTTTCAAAGGCCGTCCGGGCGAAATCGGCCAACCCCGGATCAAACCGGCCGAACTGCTCGATGATGAAGTCGGCCGCTTCATCGTAACTGACCGACTTCTCCCCGCCCGGCAGGGGAGCATCCAGGTCACACCAGCGGAGCGCATCCAGGCCGAGGAGTTTCGCCTTTCGCTCGAAGTAGGGGATCAACCGCTCCTTGTTTTCGTCGATCACCCCCCACATCGTCTCCAGGGTCTCCCGGGTCATCCGGTTGTTGTCCAGGGGCTCCTTCAGCACCGAATCCCATCCGCGGTGGCGGTACAAGTTGAGCCGGAATCCGCCGAGGTGATTGAGGGCGGAAGCGCAGAGATCGGCATGCTCCTGCCAAGCCTTCTGCCACTCTTCAAAGACCGTCTTCCGCACCTGCCCGTCCTCACTGGAAAACTTGTTCCGGGCTTGACCGACGGAAAGCCTTTTGACCTCGCCATCCTCCTCGAAGGGGATGGTGATCCGTCCCACCACGGTATTGTACAGCTCCCACCAGGCGTGATACCCGTCCACCGCCAGATCGCCCACCAGGACCTCCTGTTCCGGCGGCAGCTGCTCGGCGGCCCGCCGACGGCGCTCCTCCAGGGAAAAGGCGACCGGCTGAAGCCGCGGGTGGTTGATCAGCTCCCGCCATTCGTTCTCGGGCGTGTCCAAAATCTTGCGTTCCAGCTGGGTCATGGCCGCCCCGAAGGAAGCGCCCAGCTGGGTCAGCCGCCCCCGCAGCAGTTTGGCCTGTTCGTCCTTGACATTTTGGGCCGTCAAGCAGTTGACGAAGGCTCCCGCCTGCCGCAATCGCTTGCCCAATTCCTGGACATGGTCGATCAGATCGCCCCACTTCTCAGGCCGCTCCTTCCCCTGGGCGGAATCCAATGCATCGATTCGCTGCTCCAGATTTCCGATATCCCGGTTCAGCTCCTCGACGAATTGGCGGAATTCCGGGGAGCTGCTCCCGCCGGGAAAGAAGACATCCAGATCCCATGTCATCGCATATGTTGCTGCCATGGAAACCCTCCTCCATTTCTGCCATGCCTTCCTATTACGGATCGGATCAAGGCGAAACATCGCCGATCAGACCCTCATTCAAAAGCTTATTCCTTGATCGAATCCGCATTGAAGGAAAGTTCGATAACCAACCCCGATTGTCCTGTTTTTCTGCCAGCAGATCGGCTTTCGA
>JAJYSD010000187.1 GCA_021793745.1 Bacillota bacterium | reverse complement strand
TCCGATCTTTTAGTGATCATCGCCAAATCGCGCAAGCCACTCCGTTTGTCCGGAGCCGCGGTGAGGGACCGGTTTTTGGCCCATTTCCTCGCCTTTCAGCCGGAAGGGATTTTGTATGTGGAGCCGGACAAGGGGAGCATCAAACCGGTTTCCTTTGAGCTGGAGGGAGTTGAACTGCCTCGTCGCCGTCCCTATGCGGCATACCTGTTATCTGCCGGGGTGGGCTTGCTCATCGCACTGCTTTTTCGGTGAAACGGACATTTGGATGGGGTGGGGAGCCATTGAGCCGAATCGGGATCTCCGTCAACAAAGGAAAGCCGAAAGCGCGGGTGGTGGCGCGCCAGCTGGTGTGGTTGATCGAGGAACGGGGGGCGGAGGTGTTTCTGGAGCCGGACATCGCGGCAGAAATGGATCGCCCCGAGCTGGGACTTCCCCTGGATCAATTTCCCGAGCGCGTCGATATGGTATTCGTCCTCGGCGGAGACGGGACGCTCCTGGGGATTGCCCGGCATTTCGCCAAATCCCGGGTGCCCATCCTGGGGTTTAATCTGGGGCACCTCGGCTTTTTATCGGAAGCGGAGCCGGACAGTTTGGCCAGTGCCGTGGAGCGGGTCCTTGCCGGCGATTACATCGTCGAAGAACGGATGATGCTCGACGCCGAGGTGATCCGCGACGGTCGCGTGATGGAAACGAGCATTGCCCTGAATGACGTAGGGATTGCCAAGGGTTCCTTCAGCCGGATGATCACCTGCACGGTGTCCATGGATGGGGCCTATTTGGGCACCTATTCGGGGGATGGGTTGATCGTATCTACTCCCACTGGTTCCACGGCCTATTCCCTCTCCTGCGGAGGGCCCATCATGTGGCCCGGACTGCAAACCCTCCTTCTTACACCGATCTGCCCCCATACCCTGACTGCCCGTCCGATGGTGCTGCCCCCCGACGGCACGTTGGAAATCCGTGTCAGTTCCACGCACCGGGATATCGGATTGACGATCGACGGGCAACTGGGTTACCGATTGGAAGTGGATGACATCATCCGCGTGAGCCGCTCCTCATCCGTGACCTTTTTGATCAAGTGGAAGGAGCGATCCTTTTTCGAAGTGGTCCGGAAAAAGTTGCAGGGCAACGGCGGCGAGGACGGCGGATGGGAGGATAAGGGATCATGAAGGCGCAGAGGCATATCAAAATTCGCGAGATCATTGCCAACCGGGATATTGAAACCCAGGAGGAGCTGGTGGAGGAGCTGAAAAAGGCCGGATACAATGTCACCCAAGCCACCGTTTCCCGGGATATCAAGGAGCTGCACCTGGTGAAGGTGCCCACCAATAACGGCCGGTATAAATACTCTCTTCCCGCGGACAAGCGGTTTAATCCCTTGCAGAAGTTGAAACGGATGTTGACGGAATCCTTCGTGGGCATCGAAAAAAGCGAGAACCTGATCGTCATGAAGACGCTGCCGGGCAACGCCCATGCGGTGGGGGCGCTCATCGACAACCTGGATTGGCCGGAAATCATCGGAACGATTGCTGGAGACGATACCATCTTGATCGTTTGCCGTCAACGGGAGCAGGTTCCCGATATCATCAACCGATTCATCGACATGCTCTGACACGTCCCTGCCGGTTGGGGGCCTGCGGGCCCCCGCCATCCGAAATGGTTCGCCCTGCAGTGGGCTGGAGGGTTGCTCCGTTCAGGGGTGGTTGCGATGCTGAAAGAAATCTCCATTCGACATTTTGCCATCATCGAACAGGTTCGGTTATCCTTTGAGGATGGATTTCATGTTTTGACGGGGGAAACGGGAGCCGGAAAATCGATTTTGATCGATGCCCTCAGCTTGGCGCTGGGCGGACGAGCCTCCGCCGACTACGTGCGGCACGGCGCCAAAAAGGCGGAGATCGAAGTCCTGTTTGAAATTGCCGGCGATCATCCGGTCCGCGGGGTTCTCGAGGAATTGGGATTGGAATTGGATGAGGATCTGCTGCTGATCCGGCGGGAGATTGCTGCAAGCGGAAAGAGTACGTGTCGGATCAACGGGAGCTTGGCCACCCTTTCCATGCTGAAGAGGATCGGCCGTTTCCTGCTGGATATCCACGGACAGCACGAACACCAGTCCCTGCTGCGGACCGAGGAGCACCTGGAATGGCTGGACGCCTTCGGGGGGCAATCCCTGGGGGACCTGCGCCGACAATACGAAGCCCTATATGATGAATACAAGACCCTGGAAAGAGAGCTGGAACGGCTGACGACGGATGAAAAGGAGGCGGCCCGGCGCATTGACCTGCTCAGCTACCAGCAGCAGGAAATTTCCGCGGCCAACCTGGCGGAAGGGGAGGACCAGGAGCTGGAGCAGGAGCGAAATCGGCTGGTCAACGCCGAAAAGCTGGTAAAGGCGGCCGGCGATGCCTTCGAAGCGTTGTATGCGGAAGGGCGCGGGGCCGATTCCCTTCAGCACGCCATGTACCATTTGGAAGAAATCGCCCGCTTCGATGAATCGGCGGGGCCGATTTTGGAACTGGTTCAGTCCGCCGTTTATCAGGTGGAAGAGGCGATCCATCTTCTCGGCCGTTACCGGGATGAATTGGAATTTGAACCGGACCGGTTGAACCAGGTTGAGGAGCGCCTCCATCTCATTCATCAACTGAAGCGGAAATATGGGGACACCATCGAGGCGATTTTGGCCTATGGACAAGCCGTATCGGAGGAGCTGGAGGAACTGAGGAATCGGGATGAGAACCGGGAGGAAGTGAAGCGGAAGCTGGATGCGGTTCAAGAAAGATTGAGGGAAGCGGCCGACCGTTTGACTTCGGCCCGTCGACAGGCGGCCGAGCGGTTGGAACAGCGGATGGAAGCGGAACTGGCCGACCTCAATATGGCCAATACCCTCTTCCGGGTCGCCTTTCACCCTTCGGAACGCGGCTTTACTCCCACGGGTTGCGATCGGGTGGAGTTTCAAATCGCTCCCAACCCGGGGGAGCCGCTGCGCCCCCTGGCGAAGATTGCCTCGGGCGGTGAATTGTCCCGGCTGATGCTGGCGTTGAAGACGATCTTTATCGACGTGGATCCCATCGATACGGTGGTTTTCGATGAGATCGATACCGGTGTGAGCGGACGGGCGGCCCAAGCCATCGCCGAAAAAATGGCGGGGCTGGCGCGGAGAAACCAGGTGCTCTGTGTAACTCACCAGCCGCAGGTGGCATGCATGGCTGATCACCATTATCTCATCGCCAAGGAGGTTGCCGATCAAAAAACCCAGACGCGGGTTCAGCGCCTGGACGAGGACGGCCGAACGACGGAACTGGCCCGCATGTTGGGCGGAGTGGAAGTGACGGCAACGACCCGTCGGCACGCGGAGGAAATGCTGCGCCTCGCTAACCAGGTGAAACAGGCCGCCGAATGAAGGCTGCGCCGGCTGCTTCCTGAAACTTGCAGGAACGGTCGGTGCAGCAGTTATTTACCGGTCATAAAAAGGAGCTGCGCGGACACCTTAAAGATACGGAACGGCAGACAACAATCCAGTCACAACAGGGGGGCGAGGGCAGGAGGCGCAGGAGTGTGATCAGCTTGCCACGATGGAAGAGACAGCAGTGGGTGGGCGTTTTCCTGGTGCTGCTTTTGGTTCTAGGGAGTACCACGCCATTTTTCCGCCAGTTCACTTCTTTCCCCACCGAATTGCGCCTGTTTTCCGGGGATCGGGAACAACTTCGCTTAACCATCCCCGCCACGGTGACGGCCGATGTGGCTGATCCCGATATCCTGGCCGTCAACGGAGTCGATCATCGATCGGTTCCCGTCGATTTACACCATCCCTTCACATTGTTTTCCAAAAAGATGGGCCATACCCGGCTTACCCTCCGCTTATTCGGTACCCTTCCACTGAAAACGTTAAATATCCGCGTGTTGCCCGATGTCCGAGTCATTCCCGGAGGACAATCGATCGGGGTCAAGCTTCGATCCCAGGGGGTTTTGGTGGTGGGACACCACCGCGTTCCGGGGAGCGGGGATGGGAAATCGCCGGGCGAACAGGCCGATATCCGAGCGGGGGATTATATCTTGGAAATGAACGGTCAGACCATCCGGGATGTGAATCAGGTGGCGGCGATTGTTCGCGAAGCGGGAGAGAAGCGGAAGCCGGTGGAGGTATTGTTGCTCAGGGATGGCCGGAAAAAACGGACCCAACTTCATCCGGCCTATGATCCGAAGGAAAAGGCTTACCGCATCGGACTTTATATCCGGGACTCCACGGCGGGCGTGGGGACGCTGACCTTTTACGATCCCGAGCGAAAAGTGTACGGAGCGCTGGGTCACGTGATATCCGATATGGATACCGGAAAGCCGATCTCCGTCGGAGGAGGAAAAATTGTCCGTTCCAATGTAAATTCG
>JAJYSD010000186.1 GCA_021793745.1 Bacillota bacterium | reverse complement strand
GCCTTCTCCGATGCCGATCTCGAACGGTTGAAGAGGGAGATCGATCAAGTGCTTCACCGGGAACAGGTGTATGGATCGGCTGAGTTTCCGGTGACCCGCGGGGAGTGGATCGCGGCCTTGTATCGATATGCGGAAGTGGTTCGGTCGGAGGTATCCGGTGTAACCGTCAAGATCGATTTTCGACTGCCCCTTCGCCGTTACCGCCGACTGTCCAGGGAAGTGAAGGAACACATTCGAGTCAGCAGCGAATAAAGCCGAAGTGCAGGAAAGGGGTTACAAGTGTACGGGGATTTGAGACACGGTCAAATCTTGAAGACATGGGCCGAACGCGTCGAAGAGCGCATCGAGTCCCGGCTCAAGGAAATCGATCGACAGGTGGAGCGGAATCAGTGGAAGGTGCTGAAGGCGTTTCGGGACGAGGGCGTAGGGGAGCATCATTTCACCCCCTCCACCGGGTACGGGTTTGACGATCTCGGACGAGCTGTTCTGGAGCAGGTGGTGGCCCGGGTTTTCGGCGCCGAGGCGGCTTTGGTTCGACCGCACATCATTTCCGGTACCCATGCCATTGCCGCCTGTTTGTACGGGGTTTTGCGCCCCGGGGACGAGCTCCTGTACATCACCGGTTCCCCTTACGACACGTTGCACCAGGTGATCGGATCGTCGGCGGACGGTTCCGGTTCGCTTTGCGATTACGGAGTCACGTACCGGGAAGTCCCCCTGACACCGGAAGGGGAGGTGGACTTTGAAGGGGTCCGGTCGGCGATCGGCCCCAATACCCGTTGTATCGGCATCCAGCGCTCCCGGGGATATGCGGATCGGCCCTCCTTTTCCATGGCCTCCCTGGAAGAGATGATCCGTTGGCTAAGGGATCACGTCCCCGAGGCGGTCATTTTTGTCGACAATTGCTACGGCGAATTTGTAGAGGATATGGAGCCGACGGCGGTGGGAGCGGATTTGATGGCGGGCTCCCTCATCAAAAACCCCGGCGGCGGTCTGGCGAAAACCGGGGGTTATATTGCGGGAAAAAGGAAATGGGTGGAGCGGGCCGCTTCACGGCTGGTGGCCCCCGGGATCGGCATGGACGGAGGGGCCACCTATGGTCATCTCCGGGACTATTTTCAGGGGCTTTTTTTGGCGCCCCACATCGTCGGCCAGGCGTTGAAGGGGGCGGTCTTCGCCGCGGCGTTGTTGGCGGAGGCGGGCTTTTCCACATCGCCCGCCTGGGATGAACCCCGCACCGACATCATCCAACAGGTCCGTTTCGGCGACCCCGAACTGCTTATCGCCTTTTGCAGGGGGATCCAGGCGGCTTCGCCGGTCGATGCCCGTTTGACGCCAGAGCCGGCGCCCATGCCGGGTTACGAGGATCCGGTGATCATGGCCGCCGGGACGTTTGTTCAGGGAGCCAGTATCGAGCTGTCGGCGGATGGTCCGCTGAGGCCGCCGTATATCGCTTACATGCAGGGAGGTCTCACCTATTCCCATGTGAAAATCGGCGTTTTGCACGCCCTGGATCGCTTGTTGTCTACCGGGAAAATGCCGGCCCCTAACTCAGCAAAGGAGACGTGAGGCATGGATGCAATATGGTGGATACTGGTCATCATCCTGTTTATCGCGGGGTATCTGGGACTTTTGATTCCGGTGTTGCCGGATGCCCCTCTGCTGTTCGTCGGATTTCTATTGTACCACTTCCTGATCGACTCCCATTCCCTGAACGGGCCCTTCTGGATCGCTGCGGTCATTGTCACTTTGCTGACGATTCTCGTCGATTATGTGGCTAGCGGTGTGGCGGCAAGGACCTACGGGGGTTCCCGGATCTCCGTATGGGCCGCCGTAATCGGAGCGATCGTCTTTCCCTTTCTTCTCGGACCGCTGGGAATCCTGGTCGGTCCGCTGGTGGCCGTCGTTGTCGTGGAACTGATCCAGCGAAAGTCCTGGGAGGAGGCCCTTCGGGTGGGGTGGGGCACCCTGGTCGGTTTCCTCGGGGGTCTTTTCTTCAAGGGGATATTGATGACCGGCATGCTGATTTGGTTCGGGATTCTGGTGTAAACGCCGAAAACCCTGCCGGAAGGCAGGGTTTTCTGATTGAGATGCGATTTCGCCCGCTGAGTGAAGGTCGCTTTCTCCCTTCAAGTGTTGCGTCTGCCAACCGTTTCAACCCCCGGCGACTCGGCGGGGGGTTGTTAGGTTACAGGAAAAATATCGCGATGGCTTTGAAGGTGATCCAGGCGAGGAGGGCTGACATGGGAATCGTAAAAAACCAAGTCAAGATGATTTTCCCGGCTACTTCCCACTTCACCTCTCGAAACCGTTTGGACGCTCCGACACCCAAAATTCCCGAAGTGACCACGTGCGTCGTACTGACGGGAAAACCGGTTACAGTGGCACTGAGGATGACGGAAGCGGAGGTGAGGTCGGCGGAAACCCCGTTGGCGGGCTCGATTTTAAAAATCTTGGAGCTCATCGTTTTGATGATCTTCCAACCGCCGAAGGAGGTGCCGAGTCCCATCGCTGCGGCTGCGGAAACTTTGACCCACAGCGGTACTTCCAGATCGGATTGAAAGCCTCCGGCAACCAGCGCAAAGGTGATCACGCCCATCGCTTTTTGGGCATCGTTGGTGCCGTGGGAGAAGCTCTGGAATGCCGCTGTCAACACCTGCAGGGATCGAAACCCGTTGTTGATTTTGCGGGGACTGTAATTGGCAAAAATCAGATAGACGATTTTCATAACGATAAAGCCGACGACGAAGGCGATAATCGGAGAAAAGACCAGTCCCATCAGGATGCCCGAAAAGCCGGAAGCGTTAATGCCATTCAGCCCCGCTGCACTCACAACGGCCCCCGCCAAGGATCCGATCAGCGCATGAGATGAAGAGGAGGGGATACCGTACCACCAGGTGATGAGGTTCCAGGCGATCGCAGCGATGAGAGCTGCCGTCACAATATAAAGCCCATGATCCAACTTCGAGGGGTCAGCGACATTGCCGCCGATCGATTTGGCTACGCCTGTAAAGGTCAGGGCGCCGATAAAGTTGAGGCTGGCGGCAAGCAGAATTGCGTTGCGCGGACTGAGTGCCCTCGTTGAAACGGAGGTGGCTATGGCATTGGCGGTATCGTGGAATCCGTTAATGAAGTCAAAGGTCAAGGCCAAAAATACGACGACAGCAATGATTACGATGGTATCCATCCATTGTCGCGCGTGCCGAACAGGCACGCTGCGCTAACCCCCTACATTCAAAGTTTGTGCCAGCATTGTTTCATCTCAGGAATAACGCAGTAACACGCTATCCAAAATATCGGCGACGTCTTCGCAGCAATCGGTCGTCCGCTCCAACCGTTCATAGATCTCCTTCAACTTAAAATCGTGGTAGGGATCGCGGGGATTGGTGAAAATCGCACGGATTCCTTCCCGCATCAGGCGGTTGCCCTCGTTTTCCAGATGATTGATTTGAATGGTATGTTCTCGGATTTTCAGGTATTTCTTTTGAGAGAGAAGTTTCATGGCAGAGAGGATGTGTTCGCAGGACGAGACCAGCACCTCAGCAAATTGTCTCATCGTTTGATCCGTATAGGGGATGTCCAAATAATCGAATCGGGAGATGGTGGCTTCGATCCCGTCGATGACATCATCGATTTTCGAGGCCAGGGTGATGATGTCTTCCCGGTCGAGCGGAGTTACGAAAATCTGATCCAAGTCCCTGTAGATTTGGCGGGTGATCTGATCCCCCTTCTTTTCGAGATCGTCGAGCTCCTGGATGTACGCGGTCGGTTGGTCCTCATTCATGGCTTTCTGGAAGATCAAGGAGGCCTGATAGGTGTTTTCGGCACTTTGGATCAGCAGATCCAGCAATTCTGTACCTTTCTTTTTCAAGTGTAGCAAAGGAGAGCTCCCCTTCCGATAATCAGTGTGTAATCCGATAAACATTCGGGGATTCTTATTTTCCCCCCATATTGACTTAACATAAATTAAGGTGATCTGCAACAGAAATCGAGGGAGGATATTTTCCAACATTTCGGATGTAAATTTCATGTTAATTTTGTTGACATGCATTGACACATAAAGTTCCATTTTATAGGATGGTTTCAAGTAAAGGAAGGAGGCGGTGCGGGGTGCGCGACTTGATCCGGCGCAATATGCCCCTGTTTCCGATGGGGATCGTCGCCCGACTGACGGAATTGACCCCTCGCCAGATTCGCTATTACGAAGAACAGGGGTTGATCAAGCCGGCCCGCACCCAGGGCAATCAGCGCCTGTTCTCCTTCAATGACGTGGATCGACTGCTGAGAATCAAGGAGCTGATTGAAAAAGGGGTGAACATCGCCGGGATCAAGGAAGTGTTCAACGTTGCAGAGGACCGATTGTCAGCCGAGGCAAGGTCACGGAGTTGTCCAAGCAGGATTTATACAGG
>JAJYSD010000185.1 GCA_021793745.1 Bacillota bacterium | reverse complement strand
GCAAACCGTTCGGTGATTTGCACCGCCTGGGGGCTGTTGACCCGGGATTTCAAGGTTCCTCCTTCCATGGAAAAGTCCTCGGCACCCGCCATCGAGTATGCCGTCATGTAGCCGGGATGGATGGTTGCCCAGGAACGGGTGCCGCGCACGGCAATGCCGTAGGAGCCGCCTCCGTTCCAGCCGTTTAACCGGGAAGCGGTTTCCAGCAACTCATCAAAGGTTTTGGGGGGATCGGCCCCCACCTGGTCCAAGGCCCGCCGGTTGTACATGAGAACATTCATTTCAAAGCCCAATGGAACGGCCCACAAGGGACCGGTTCCCACCGGTTGACCCACTTTCATATTCCAGCGATTGCCCTTCAGAACCCCCTCGAAGAAATCCTCCACGTCGTAATCGGGGCTGGTATACCCCCGGTCTTGGATCAAGGAGTCCAACTCTTGCACATGGCCGCTGAAGAGGAACTCCCACAGCTGATAGGATCCCGTCATGAACACATCCGGATGGCCGTTGCGCGCGTTGAGGGAAACCGTCAGCTTGTCGAAGTAGTTCGACTCGGGCGTGACGGAATACCGGACACGAATCCCCGTCTTTTTCTCAAATTCCGGCAGGCGCTCCAGGATGGCTTCCGTATAAGGGTGCTGGTTTAGCATGACATGGATGGTTTCTCCCCTGCACCTTTCCCAATCGAAGTCGCCATCGGAACCGGGCACCGCCGGCCCGGCATCGGCGGCGGCCCCATCCCGGGCCCCCTCTTGGGGCGCGGCGATACATGCGACGGTCGACCACAGCAAGAGAATGGAGCACGCTCCCATGAGCGCTCTGCGAAGGCGTCGATTCACTACCCATCACCCCTTTCAAGGGATTGGAGGATCGTAGGAATATTGGGAAATCTCTGTCGAGGGCCGCCTCATCGCCCGAAAGGATCCCGCGCTCCGCGGCCACTTCCTCCGCCGCCTCTCGTTACCGCTCCCCCGCCCGCTTCCCGCCTCACCCCTTCGACGCCGCAAAGTAGGACACGAATTTCTTCCGCGTCTCCTCCAGCTGTTCCGGTGAAAGCATCTGGCAGCGGCCGATCAGCTTGGCGCCGAAGGCCAATTGGGCTACGGTTTCGATGATCTCCGCCCGGGCATAAGCCGAGGCGAGGGAATCCCCCACGGTGATCACCCCGTGGTTTTTTAAAAGGGCGCCATTGGACCCGGCGCTTTGCAGCGCCTCCACCGCATTCCGGGCCAACTCCTCGGAACCGTACACGGCATAGTCCGCCACGGGAACGCGATCGCCGATTTCGGCAATCAGATAGTGAACCGTGGGAATCTCCTCCCCGGCGCAGGCAAACATCGTGGCGTAGGTGGAATGGGTGTGGACCACCGCCTGCACATCGGAGCGCAGCCGGTAGATTGCGCTGTGCATCGGCGTTTCCGAGGAGGGTTTGCGTCTCCCGCTGACCGGCAGGCCGCTGTTCAGGTCCACTTGGACCAGGTCCTCCGTCGTGATCGCATCATAGGGAATCGCCGAGGGGGTGATCCACATCCGATCGGGGCTCTCCGGGTCCCGAAGGCTGACGTTTCCGCTCGTTCCCCGCACCAGCCCCGTCCGATACAGCGCCTTGGCGGTATGGACCAATTCCTTCAGCTCATCCATCCGACATCCCCCCATCCTGGTTTCAGGCGACCCTTCGGTCGCTCACATCGCTCGAACCAATGCCTGGGCCGTCGCCTCCGTGGTGATCAGGATGTGGACCAGATCGCCCTTGAGCGCCCCGGCAATCGCGCGGATCTTGTTCTTTCCGTAGGCGATGCCGATGCGCAGATGGATCCGCAAAAAATCTTCCCGGGAGGCGCCGATCACCCGTTCACTCAACGCGTCAAAGGAAAATCGCCCCTGTTCATCGTAGAAGTGGAGAATCACATCCCCGACGCTGCAGGCGGACAAGGTCTCGCTCGTCAGCCCCGGGATCAGTTGGGACGTGAGGATCGAAGCATCTTCCCCGGTGTGACCGATCCCGACGATGGCGACCATCACCTGCTTCAGCTCCTCCATCACCGCCCGGATGCTGGGATCCTCCAAAAATCGCCGCCGGCTCTCCGCGGTGCTGGCGACGGCGGGTGCAGGCAAATAACAGGGTTTGGCCCGCAGGGCTTGTGTCCACAGTTGGACGACGGAGGTGGCGGGAACGTACTCCTCCTTGGTCCCCGATCCCCCGGACAACTGAAGCACCTTCAAATGGGGGCGGGGATCACAAAGGTGCATCTGCGACCCGACGGCGTACAAGGTTTTCCCCCATCCGAGACCGATCGTCCCCGTCAAGGGCAATACCGAATTCAAATATTGGCTGACCAGGGCGTCGAAGGAGTCGCCGGTGCCGTTTTCGCTCTGGAACACCACGCAATCCTTCAGCGATGTTTTGTTCAGCAGCTCCCTTTCCAACAGGCGGCACCGGTGGCTGTCCGGGTCGGAATCGATCTGAAAGTGGACCACCCCCATTTCCCGGGCCTCATTGAGAAAGCGGGCAACGGAGGAGCGGCCGATGCCCAATTGTTCCGCAATCTGTTGTTGATTCAGATCCAAAATGTAGTACATCCGTGCGATTTGCTCCAAAAAGCGTCTCTTGGCCATGATCGATTTCCCTTCATTGGAAATGTGCTTCGGATCGCAGGCGATCCGTCCCTCAGCGGGCTTCCGCCGAAAGCACCCGGGACCCGACCGCCCGCTGGTGGTGATCCCATAGCTCCCACATCGTTTTGTAGGTTCTTCGGTACAACCCGAACAGCTCGTCATACAACGCCCGGTTTTTCGGATCGGGCTCAAAACGGCGGGAAACCCCGACGCAGCATTGAACCGCGCCCTCGATGGAGGAAAAAAGACCGACCGCGACGGCGGCGTTCAAGGCGGCACCCAGGGTTCCCGTTTCCTCGACGGCGGGGATGGATATCGCTTTTCCCGTCACATCCGCGATGATTTGAGCCCAGAGGGCGCTGCGCGCTCCACCTCCCGACAATTTGATATGGTGAACCGAAACGGGCATGTGCTCGTAGGAATCCCGGATGGAAAAGGCCACCCCTTCCAGGACGGCCCGCAACAAATGCCGATCCGTGTGGTGGACCGTCAAGCCGGAAAATTGGGCCCGGGCCGACGCCTTGACAAAGGGGGCCCGTTCCCCGGACGGGGACAGATACGGCAGATACAGGACCCCGCCGGCGCCGGCGGGAACCTTCGCGATCGCTTCCTCCATCTGTTGAAAGACGGATCTTTTGCGCTTTTGGGCCTCCGACTGCAGATTTCCGCCCAGGTGGCTCAAAAACCAATCGAGATTGGGGGTGCCCATCATGACCCCCATCACCCGCAACCACTTGTCCGGATCGCGATGGCAAAGGGTCATGCCCACGTTCCGGGGCTCCAGATAACAACGGGACATCACCAGCCCGCTCAGACACGTGCTTCCCAGAATGGTATATCCCTCTCCATCCCGGATGGCTCCGGAGCCGATCGAACAAGCCGGGATATCAAAGGGGCCCGACACGACGGGGGTGTTCGGCGATAGCCCCATCTGCTCCGCCACTTTTTTCCGCAAGCGGCCGCCAACGCGGGTGGCGGGGCGGACGGGCGGAAGCAGGTGTTCCAGATCTTCGATCCCGTACAAGGACAAAAGGTGCGGGTCATACGCCCGCTTGGCAATATCGAAAAAGGGCAGGGAGGCATCGCTCGGATCAGTGCACAATTCTCCGGTCAAATTCAGATGAAGCCAGTCTTTGCAATACAACGCCCACCGGCTTTTCTCCAGGGACTCCGGCTCCTTCCGCTTCAACCAATGGAGGATCGCCGCCTGCGCCCCGGGAAAAACCACCGATCCATTGACGGAAAAAGCGGATGCCGCCGTTCCATCCGTGAACCAGTTGTCGACCTGGTCCGCCGCCCGGCCGTCCGCCCATAGGATGGCGGACCGGACGGGAAGACCCTCGGCGGTCACCAACCAGCAGCCGTCCCCCTGGCCCGTCACACCGATGGCCAAGATCTCCTCCGGGCGGATCGACGCGGAATGGATCAAAGCGGATACCGTGTTCACCACGGCGCTCCAAACTTCGTTCATATCCACCTCCATCCAGAGGGGATGCACCGAGCGGATCTTCGTCTTGGTACTGTGCATCGCCAGGGGCGTCCCATCCATCTGGTAGACTACGGCCTTCACCACGCTGGTTCCGGCATCGATGCCCAACAACAACCGGCGCACAGCCATCTCCCCCCAAGTTGTTATGCCAATACGGTGGGATTGACCAGGTTCCGCGGCTTTTCCCCCCGCATCAGGCGGGACAGGTCCTCCGCCACCCGCTCGGCCCCCCTTAAGGCGCTTTCGCGCGTTGCACCGGCGATGTGGGGCGTCGCCACCACCCGGGAATGGGAGAGCAGGGGATGGCTCTCGGGAAACGGTTCCGGATC
>JAJYSD010000184.1 GCA_021793745.1 Bacillota bacterium | reverse complement strand
GCAGTTTTTTCAGCGTCACGACGGAAAGGCCGTGTTTTTCCGCGATGATCTCCGCCGTCTGATACGCCCGTCGCAAATCGCTGGAATAAATCGCATCAAAAACCTCGGTTTTGAGGCTTTCGGCCAGCCGCTCCGCCTGGATGAAACCTTCGGAGCTGAGAGGAATGTCCCGATGACCCTGAAACCGGCGTTCCCGGTTCCAGGCCGTTTCCCCATGGCGAACCAGATACACGTGGGTCTCCACCGCTTCTCCCTCCTCTTTCTCCCCCGGGCCAAAGCCGCTTTCTCTCCCCATCCTATGAAGGCGAAGGAATTACAATCCCATTTTACCACAGGGATTCGGGGAAACCCGTCTATCGCCCCTGTTCCATCTGTTCCAAGATAAAACAGTGATTTAAAACAGTTGTTCCGAAACATGACAGTTGAATTCGGGATCGCTTTTTACATCTGCTTATCAGAATATTGACATGAATTTTGCAATTGTTTCTGAAAAAACGAAAAGGAGGAATTCCACCATGACCGTGCCGCTTCCAAAGCTGAAGTGGATGTATGAACAGATGGTCAAAATCCGGTACTACGAAGAGACCATGGTTGCCGTTTACGCCGAGGGGAAACAGCCGGTGTTCAACATCGGCGCCGGTACGGTGCCCGGTGAAATGCATCTGGCAGCCGGGCAGGAACCGGCGGCCGTGGGCATCTGCGCCCATCTTCAAAAGAAGGACACCGTCACCGCTCCCCACCGTCCCCATCACCACGCCATCGCCAAGGGCGTCGACCTGAAGCGCATGACCGCAGAGATTTTCGGCAAAAAGACGGGACTTGGAAAAGGAAAAGGGGGGCACATGCACCTGTTTGATCCCCATGTCAAATTTTCCTGTGGAGGGATTATTGCCGCTGGAATCCCCCACGCCGCCGGCGCCGCCCTAGCAGCCAAAATGAAGGGCAAGGACTCGGTAGCGGTGGCCTTTGTCGGCGAGGGGGCAGCCAATGCCGGAGCCTTTCACGAAACCCTCAACCTGGCCGCCCTCTGGAAGCTGCCGCTCATCGTGGTCATCGAAGACAACGCCTACGGGATTTCCGTGCCGAAAAGCGAATCCACCGCGGTGAAAACCAATGACCGGAGAGCAGCCGCTTATGGAATCCCGGGAGTTTACGTCGAGGACAACGACCCGGTCGAGATGTACCGCGTGTCGGAGGAAGCCGTCGACCGGGCGCGGCGGGGTGAAGGCCCCTCCATCATTGAGATTGAGACCTATCGCTACCTGGGTCACTTCCAGGGCGATCCCGAGATCTACCGCAATCCGGAAGAGGTCCCGCTGCTGCGGAAAAAGGATCCGATCCATCGGCTCATAACCCTTCTTGAAGAGCAATCCGTCTCCTCCGGGGAGCTGGAGCAAATGGAAATCCGTGCCCGTCAGGAAGTGGATGAAGCTTACGAGTTTGCTCGAAACAGCTCATATCCGGATCCGGCTGAAGCCCTGGAAGACGTGTTTCACCGGGCGGAAGTGAATGTCTGATTCCCACCGAAGAAAGGAGCGTTGCGTCATGGAAACCACGGCTGAGCGGATGCTGACGGGAAACAAAGCGATGGCGGAGGCGATCGCCCAGGAAATGGAGCGGGATCCGAACGTATTTGTGATGGGGGAAGATGTGGGCAAGTACGGCGGCATCTTCGGTTCTACCGAAGGGTTGCTGAAAAAGTTCGGCCCCAGCCGGGTGCTGGACACCCCCATCTCCGAAACGGCTTTCATCGGAGCCGCAATCGGCGCCGCCGCCGAAGGCATGCGTCCCATCGCGGAGTTGATGTTTGTCGATTTTTTCGGGGTTTGTATGGACCAGATTTATAACCATATGGCCAAAATCCATTACATGTCCGGGGGCAGCGTCAAAATCCCGATGGTGCTGATGACAGCCGTCGGCGGGGGATATAACGATGCGGCCCAGCATTCGCAAACGCTGTATGCCACCTTTGCTCACCTTCCGGGGATGAAAGTGGTCGCTCCCTCCACTCCCTATGACCTCAAGGGGATGATGATTTCCGCCATCCGCGACGACAATCCTGTCGTCTTTATGTTTCACAAATCGCTACAGGGATTGGGCTGGATGGACCCAATCGACGCCGCCATCGGTCCCGTCCCCGAAGCGCCCTATACGGTTCCCCTCGGTAAAGCCAAGGTGGTTCGACCGGGCAAGGATGTGACCATCGTTGCGCTCCAGATGATGACCCACTATGCCCTGGAGGCGGCGGATCGGTTGGCGGAACAGGGAATCGAAGCAGAAGTGATCGACCTTCGATCCCTGGTTCCCCTGGACAGGGAGACGATCCTTCAGTCGGTCCGTAAAACGCATCGATTGGTTGTTGTCGATGAAGATTACCGCTCTTACGGTGTAACCGCCGAAGTAGCGGCCCTGGCCGCTGAAGAAGCCATGTACGACCTGGAGGCACCGATTCGCCGTCTGGCTATTCCCGACGTGCCGATCCCTTACAGCCGGCCCCTCGAACAAAGGATCATTCCCGGTCCCCAATCGATTTTCGATACCGTGGTGAAATTGATGGAAGAGTAATTGCAGGGGAGGAATCCCATTGGCAAAGCAAGTGGAAGTCCGGCTGCCCCAAACCTCCGAGGAAGTGCAAGAAAGTCTCATCGTATTCTGGCATCGATCGGAAGGTGACTGGATCAACCAGGGGGAAGTTCTGGTCGAAGTGCAGACGGAGAAGGCCGTATTTGAAATCGAAGCCCCGGTGACCGGTAGACTGGCCCGCATTTTGATCCCACGCGGGGATGTGGCTGCGGTGGGGGATGTCCTGGCCGTCATGGAAACGGCGGAAAAGCTCCCCGCCGATTCGAGACGGGAAACGGCGGCCACACGGACAGCGCTGGAAAAGGATGATGAACAGACTCGCGCGGAGCAGCGCTCGGTTCGCGCTTCTCCCCGGGTGCGCCGCCTGGCAAAGGAGCTCGAAGTGGACATCACCGCCCTTATCGGGACCGGACCCGGGGGACGCATCACGGAGCAGGACGTCCGAAAGGCCGCCACCTCTTCTCGCTCCACCCCCGGGGAAACGGCGATCACCCCCCTAAGCCCCGTCCGCAAAACCATCGCCAAGCGGATGATGGAAAGCCTGAAACAATCCGCTCAGGTGACGATTACCGCCTGGGCCGACGTGACCCGCCTGTCGGACCGACGGGGGGAAATCGCTCCGGCGATCGGCTTTACCACCTGGATCCTGCGGGCGACGGTGCTGGCCCTCGGGGAACATCCTTATATGAATGCGACATGGGAGGAAAAGGGGATTCGCACCTTTTCATCCGTAAATCTGGGCATCGCCGTCGACACCGAAGAAGGTTTGCTGGTCCCCGTGATCCCCGGGGCCGAGCGCCTCAATCTCCGCCAATTAGACGAAACGGTGCGCCATCTCACGGAAAAGGCCCGAAATCAAAAACTGGCGGAGGAAGATCAAAAGGGAAGCACCTTCACCGTGTCCAACCTGGGCCCCTACGGAATCCAGTTTTTTACGCCGATCCTCAATCCTCCCGAAGCCGCCCTTCTCGGAATGGGGGAAATCGATTCCCGGCTCATCCTGGAAGGGGCTCAGCCCGTTCAGCAGAAGCGCCTGCCCCTCAGCCTGACCTTCGACCATCGGATCGTCGATGGTGCTCCGGCGGCTCGGTTTCTGCAAACCCTTGTCCATCTCCTCGCCAAGCCGGAACGCTTATTGTAGAGAGGCTCCTTCGCGGGGCCTTTTCCTTTGGATGCCCCTACCCCTTCAAATCCTCATGGATCTTGTCCAGCTTCCGTCTCAAACCCTCCCGGTCCTTCCAGGGATCCCTCCGAACGCGCTGTTCCAACTGGGATAGATCGCCAAACACTTTGCTGTCCGTCGTAACATGGATCTCCCGGTTCGGAAATTGTTCCCTCAACCTCCCGTGAACGTCCTTTCGGACACTCCGCAAAAAGAGACGATTGAAGTTGGTCACCTTCAATCCCACGTAGAGTTCATCCTTGAGTGCCACCGCCGCCACCTCGTCCACTCGGCGGTTTTTATTCGCAATGTCCTTGGCCTCCTCCAGGGCCAGCGGATCGACCGCCGGCAACTCCACCGTTTTTTGCACGCTTTCCTGGGGTTTTTCCGCCACCTGACAGCCCCCGAGAAGGAGGGCCAGGATGATACCGATCCACACAAACCCCTTCAACCGTCATCCCTCCTCTCTGGCTCTGCAAGATATTATGGACGGTTCTTCCGCATAAAAACCGGAGCGATGCCGGAGGATAAGAAAATGATCATCCATGCGACCGTTTCTCAGATCCAAGCAAGACGATGAGGTGAACACCCCATGGCTAACGCGAAAACCAAAGATCAACAGCAATATCAGAACCTGGCCAACAAGAGGGATCCGGGACGTCCGGTGCTGAAAAACTGCATCCTGGCATTTTTGGCAGGGGGAACCATCTGTCTGCTGGGACAGTTGATCTCCACCTTCTACA